>NZ_QSCK01000064.1:0-4612 GCF_003463035.1 Roseburia sp. OF03-24
AACTGAAAAAAGGAAAGACATACTATGTGCGCATCCGGGCTTATAAAATAGATTCCACGGGCAAAAAAGTGTATGGAAAATATTCATCCGTGAAAAAAGCTAAGGTCAGTAAATAGAAAAATTTAAAGTGTGCAACTGTCAGAAAATGACAGGGAAGACAGTGTCCGGATTGATATTCAGCCGGACCCTGTCTTTCTTTAAAAATAGCCGCTTGTTTTGTTACTGTTCACTTATCACTTGAACACTTTGCTGTTCAGGCGCGTATGAACATGATGTGGGGGTGAGCAGCTCCTTTTGCGAAGCAAAACTTTACATGGGGCTGCGAAGTTACAGTCCGCAGGGTAATCTGTGAACTGCAACCATGTTTTTGTACAACCTGCACAAGAAATTTCAAATTGGTTGCATACTAAGGATGACGTATGGTAAAATAAATCAAAGCATATTTCTACGATGCAGACATCTATCCGATGCCATAATTATGAATCCGGCAATTCTGTCTGCACGACTATCAGGATGTATACATCCGTCTAAATTTCAAAAAACATTTCAGAAATCTATGCTTTTTATCCACAAAAATGAAAAGCAGGAGATCTGGATGAGCCTCCTGCACACAGGAGGAACTGAATATGAAGAAGAGCGAGCAGGTATCAGAAAAGATACCGACAGCCAACCGTCAGTACAAAGACACTGTATTCCGCATGCTGTTTTCAGAGAAAGAAAATCTCTTATCCCTGTACAACGCAGTGACCGGAAGTCATTATCAGAATGCGGAAGCCCTTAAGATTGTCACGTTGGAAAACGCGATCTATATGGGAATGAAAAATGACCTGGCATTTATGTTAGAGACGAATATTTATCTCTATGAACATCAGTCGACGATCAATCCCAATATACCATTGCGGGATCTGATTTACATAGGAATCGAATACCAGCAGTTTGTGAACGATAAGTCACTATATTCGTCAAAGCTGCAGAAGATTCCGGCACCGAAGTTTATGGTGTTTTACAATGGAACCGATGACGTAGAAGACCGTATGGAACTGAAACTTTCATCAGCATATGAGCATCTGGCAGGAGAGCCGGATTTAGAGTTAAAAGTTCTGATGTTAAATGTGAACGAAGGACACAACAAAGAACTGATGGAACAGTGCCAGACGTTGAAGGAATATGCCATTTATGTTGCGAGAGTCCGAAAATATGCATCAGAGCTGAATCTGAATGATGCAGTTGAAAGGGCAATCACGGAATGCATCAAAGAAGGAATTTTAGTGGAATTTCTTCGGAAGAATCGTTCGGAGGTAAAGATGGTGAGTATATTAGAGTATGATAAAGAGTGGGAAGAAAAGAAACTCCGAAAGGCAGAATATGAAGCTGGTAAAGAGGATGGCAGAAATGAGGGAATCGAAATCGGCAAAAACGAAGGAATTGAAATCGGCAAAAATGAAGGAATTAAAATTGGTAAAGAAATTGGAAAAAGTAAAGGAATTGAAATCGGCAGAGAAGAAGCTATAGCAGAAATGATTCACAATATGGCGAAATGCGGTTATTCCATAGATAAAATCGCCGAAATAACCGGCAGAAGTACAGAACAGATACAATCGATAATGGACAGATGAGTGTAGTAATAACAAAACAGGAGAAAATCTTTTATGTAAAGATTTTCTCCTGTTTTGTTTAAGTATGATTTATCCTTTCCTGCGGTTATGATTCTCATAATATACCAGCTTATCCTGATACATCTGCTTATCGATACGGTTCATAAAATCATCCATTGTCTCGACAACCAGGTTGGAGACTGCATATCCCATAGAGGCTGATAACTGATATGGTTTGTCATTTGTCTGGTTTTCTTCCTGAAAATTCTTTTTTGCGCGCTCAATCAGTTCCGGGATAAACTGCTCATCCGTTGTGTTTAACATTACAACAAACTCATCGCCTGCATATCTGGTTACTATGCCATATTCGCTGAATGATTTCCGAAGCAGATCAGCAACAATGATCAGTGCAGCATCTCCCTCAGAATGTCCGTAGTTATCGTTAATCTGCTTGAAACCGTTTAAGTCAATCATGATACCTGAGACCCAGACGCCTTTTTTCTTACAAGCCTGTTTTTGCAGAAACTCCAGATACACACGGTTATACAATCCTGTAAGACGATCTACAAAAATTATTTCATTTTTCAGTGCTGTCATGATTCCCGCGATCGCGATCGCAATGGATGTCCATGTAATGGCAATCTCTACAAAAAGTGCCTGTACAACTAACCCGAATATAATAGGAACGAGAAATACCCGTACAGGAAACAGTTTCAGCGTACCAACTTTTTTGCGGCACCTGCCATATAAATACAGGCTGTCCAAAATATAAAAAAATGCAAAGAACAGGAAAATGCTATACGCTGGTCCCCTCTGATATACGCCATCCTTACTGTTAAATACCAGCGGATAGAAAATGTTGATGACCAGCAGAATACAGGCAACAAGTGCAACTATCCGGTACATTTTCTTACGTGTATCTGTAAAGGGGATATTCATGTGCGTCATTATAAATTGTGCCCACGAATAGCCAATCAGTACATTTCCTAAATAGAGCCACGAGCCGCTTACGAATACAAGAATTTCTAAAAATATACCATAACTGCCGTTAAGATAGAAAACGCAGCAGTCAGCAACATTAGAAATAGCCGTAATTCCCATCATGCGCAGAACAATCTGCCAATCAAAAAATTAAAAAACACCTTTTGACACCCGAATCCTTATATGGAAGAAACGCAGACATTTTGTATTATTTTACATACGTGGAGGGGAATGCTTCTTATTATACAACGTATTCCATGTGTATCATTATTCCTTCTATCATTGGGGCAGCCTGTTTCCAGCCGGTATTTCGCAAATTGAATAATAAAGGCAGAACGGCATCTGTTTTTGCATTACTTACAGGAATTGCAATGCTTACAATGTTTTTCTTTAACGCAAAGGAATCACCGGTTGTTTTTTATACTTTATCCGGTCTGACACAGTTTTTCTTCTCTGGATTTAATACTGCAATTTATGCGATCATTCCTGATTGTGTGGAATATGGGGAGAGGAAAACAGGGCTTAGAAATGATGGCTTTCAGTATGCGTTTATTTCACTGGGAAATAAGATCGGAATGGCGGTCGGAACCTCACTTTTAGCAGGATTACTTGGAAAATACGGTTATGTTGCAAATCAGACACAAAATGCAGCAGTACTTTCTGTTATGAAACATGCATTTATTACAATTCCAGGAATACTTTGGATCGTGACAGCGGTCGTACTGTTTTTCTACCGGTTAAATAAAAAACGTTATAACGAGAATGTGGAGGAACTGAAACATGGAAAAAAAGGTTGATATTGCCGCATTGGCGAACTGCTGATCGATTTTACGGAAGCAGGATACAGTCAGGATGGAAGAAAACTGTTTGAACAAAACCCAGGAGGTGCACCGGCAAACCTGCTGACAGTTGCCAGCCATTTCGGGTATCGTACCTCTTTTATTGGAAAAGTCGGGGCAGATATGCATGGAGCATTTTTAAAGAAAACCCTTGAAAAAGAAAGCATAAACACAGATGCGGTCATAGAAGATCCAGCTTATTTTACAACGCTGGCATTTGTGGAAAACGATGAAACTGGAGAACGGAAATTTTCTTTTGCAAGAAAACCGGGAGCAGATACACAGTTAAGAAAAGAAGAACTGGATCAAACATTAATTTCTGATTGTAAGATTTTCCATTTTGGATCGCTGTCGCTGACCGATGAGCCGACGGAAGGTGCAACGATCAAAGCAGCGAAAATGGCAAAAGAAGCAGGTGCACTTATTTCATACGATCCGAATTACCGTCCATCTTTGTGGAAGAGTAAAGAAATCGCAGTTGAAAAAATGAGATCGGTCATAGAACTGGCAGATGTCATGAAAGTGTCCGATGAAGAGAGTATACTCCTGACCGGTGCAGAAAGTTATGAAGATGCAGCGGACAGACTGCTTGCCATGGGATCAAAACTGCTTGCAGTCTCACTTGGAGAAAAGGGTGTGCTTATGGCAACCCAAAATAGAAAAGAGATTATAAAAGCATTTAAAACGAAGGCAGTTGACACGACCGGAGCAGGAGATTCGTTCTGGGGTGGTGTTTTATGTGGGATTCTTTCTTTGAATAAACCCATTGAGAAGCTGGAGTGGGAAGAAATCAGAAAATGTGCCGTTTTGGGAAATGCGGTTGCCGGATTGTGTGTACAAAAGAGAGGTGGGATACCTGCCATTCCGTCAAAAGAAGAAGTGCTGGCATTAATGCAGAAGTCAGGGTGTTAAAAATATAATTGACATATGAAAATAGATGTACTATCATCAAGTTGGATGTAGGTACATCTATTTTTGCGTAAAAAAATAAACATGAACTGTCCGCCAAATGCTGGTTTGTTTATGAAATAAATCGCCCGCCCAAATGGTGTGTTGTAGGTCTGTGAGCGGCATCTTGCGCAAAGCCGAATTAATTTTGGTTCCGTTGTCCGAAAATAAGAAAAGCTAGGTCTGCCTAATTTAGGTTATGGCGGAGTGACGTGACCGGCAACAACGAGTCATCCATGACTCGATGCT
>NZ_QSCK01000065.1:0-4278 GCF_003463035.1 Roseburia sp. OF03-24
ACACCATTTGGGGAGATGATTTATTTCATAAACAAACCAGCATTTGTTGGGAGCTTATAAAAATATAGATATTATAGAAATGGACAAAAAAATACATGACAAACCAGCAGCTTAAGCAAATCAAAATCAGAAAACCAGATGAGAACATACGGAAAAAAGTGCAGGAAAACTGGGATTCCCTGGCGAAACCATTAGACGGTCTGGGAATTTTTGAAAAGATATTTACGCAGATCGGTGCAGTGACGGGCGATGAGAGTGTTCCGATACAGAAAAAGGCAGTTATCGTGATGTGTGCAGACAATGGAATCGTCGAGGAGGGCATCAGCCAGTCCGGACAGGAGGTCACGTATCAGGTTGCAGAATCCATGGGAAAAAGAAAAAGTTCTGTCTGTCTTATGGCAGCACAGGTGAATGCCGAGGTGATACCAATCGATATTGGTATCGCAGCAGAAAAAACACCGGAGGGTGTCTGGAACAAAAAAGTATGCCCTGGTACCAAAAACTTCTTAAAACAGCCTGCGATGACAGAGCAGGAAGCACTAGCTGCGATTGAAGCAGGGATTAAAAGCGTCAAAAAATGTAAAGAAGATGGCGTGATGCTGTTTGCAACCGGTGAGATGGGAATTGGAAATACAACAACCAGCAGTGCTGTGGCTGCGGCACTGCTGGACTGTGGGACTGCAGATATTACCGGAAAAGGTGCAGGGTTAAGTGATGAGGGATTACAGCACAAGATAGAAGTCATCAATGCAGCACGGGAAAAATATCAGTTTGATTCCAAAGAGACATTCCGGATTCTGTGTTCGGTTGGAGGACTTGATATTGCCGGCTTATGTGGTGTGTGTATCGGAGGAGCAGTTTATGGTGTTCCTGTTGTGTTAGACGGTGTGATCAGTGCAGTTTCTGCACTTGTGGCAGAACGGCTGGTGCCGGGGGTAAAAGATTTTTTGATCGCCTCCCATAAAAGCAGAGAGCCTGCTGCGGCATTGATCTTACAGGAACTTGGAGTACATCCGGTCATTGATGGTGCGTTAGCACTCGGTGAGGGAACAGGCGCAGTTCTGATGTTTGGACTTCTGGATACGGTACATGCTGTCTACGACAACAGGACAACTTTTTCAGATATCAGGGTGGAAGCATACCGGAGGTTTACGGAAACATGATGATATTGGTAACAGGTGCAAGCGGCAGCGGAAAGTCGGAATATGCGGAAAATCTGGCAGTGAAGCTGGCAGGGAAAAAGAATCAGGATACTGGAAATAAAATCCCGGATGCGGACCACGCATCAGAAATCTGTGATGGATATCTGTCAGCGGAAAGTCATAAGTTGTATTATCTTGCGACGATGCGTGTGTATGGAGAAGAGGGCATGCGCCGGGTGGAGAGGCACAGAAAATTGCGCGCAGGAAAGGGATTTTATACAGTGGAGTGTCCCATAAATGTGGACGAAGCATTTTCAGAAATTCTTATGTGCGTAGGGGATGAATTCGGCAGAAAATCATCTATGCCGGTGGCTTTGCTGGAGTGTATGTCCAATCTTGTCGCAAACGAGATGTTTCCGGAGCCTGGAGATGAGCAGGAGAGAGGCTGTATGGAGGAAGAAAATCCCGCAGAACAAAATGATGTATATATAACAAAGAAACAACAGAAAGAGACAAATAGCTGTGCCAAAAATATAATCCGTCAGATCAGGCATCTGAGAGATCAGACCGCTCATTTAGTGGTCGTAACCAACCAGATTTTTGAGGACGGAATCACTTATGAGCCGGGGACGACGGAATATATCAGAAATCTTGGGCAGATCAATCAGTTGCTGGCAGAAATGGCAGATTCAGTTGTTGAGGTTGTTGCGGGAATCCCGCTTCTTGTAAAATAACCCGGAAATGGAGACGATTATGACAACAGCATTAAAAGCATTTATCATTGCATTTTCCATGTATTCGCAGATCCCAATGCCGCAGTTTACCTGGCAGGAAAAAGAAATGAAATATGCATTTTGTTTTTTTCCATGGGTGGGAGCAGCGATCGGTGGAATCACGATGTTCTGGTGGTGGTTCTGCGGAAAGTTTTCGGTTGGAAATATGGCATTTGCCATGATAGGTGCAGCAATCCCGCTTGCAGTTACCGGTGGATTTCATGTGGATGGTTTTATGGATACGATGGACGCATTCCATTCCTATCAGCCGAGAGAGCGGAAACTTGAGATCTTAAAAGATTCCCACATAGGTGCTTTTTCCGTGATCTGTCTGGTGCTTTATGAACTGATTTATATCGGAGCTTATTCAGAAATAAATGCTGTGCGGCAGATAGAAATTGCAGCAGTCGGATTCTTTTTATCGAGATGTCTAAGCGGTATAGCAGCAGTGACCTTTCCAGGCGCTAAAAAAGAGGGACTTTTATATATGTTTACGAGCAGGGCACATGAACGGACAGTAAAGGCAGCACTTTTTTTGCAGACACTGTCGGCAGCAGTGTTGATGCTATATATAGACGGCATTACCGGTGCAGCCGTTTTAGTGGGTGCCGGCATTACTTTTTGGTATTATTATAAAAAATGCAAAAAGGAACTCGGCGGTATTACCGGGGATACCGAAGGGTATTTTGTGACAGTGTGCGAGGGTGTGATCGTTTTGGCTGCTGCGGTATGTAAAATTGTATTAATTTAAAAAATACGTTTGATTTTGCTATACTAAGAGCATATAAATCCAGAGGTGTAGCGTGGAACTTAGAGTATTAAATTTTTTTTAATGGTTGCCAGAGAAGAAAATATTACAAAAGCAGCACAACTGCTTCATGTAACGCAGCCGACACTTTCCCGTCAGCTCATGCAGTTGGAAGAGGAATTGGGAGTGCGGCTTTTTCACATAGGAAAACATAGCGTAACCTTGACAGAAGATGGCATGTTACTTCGCAGGCGGGCACAGGAGATTGCAGCATTATCAGAGAAAACGATTTCAGAATTGAAAAATAAAGGTGATATGCTTTCAGGGGAGATATTTATTGGGTGCGGCGAAACGAGAAGTATGGAGATTTTGTCCGAAAATATCAGAAATTTTCGAGAAATCTATCCTCTGGTACAGTTTCATATATACAGTGCCACAGCGGATGACATTATAAAGAGCGTATAGAGAAAGGATTGCTCGATATTGGACTTTTAACAGAGCCTGTTGATATATCAAAGTATGAATTTATTCGTATGCCGGGCAAAGAAAGATGGGGCGTGTTAGTAAATCCGGATTCTCCGTTGTATGTAAAAGAAAGTGTATCACCTGCTGACTTATCAGGTATTCCGCTTATCATGGTACAGAGAAATTCTGTAAAAAATGAACTGGCAAACTGGTTTGGTGATATTTATGAACAATTAGATGTGGCAGCTACTTATAATCTTATTCTGAATGCAGCCAGTATGGTAAAGGAAGGTGTAGGGACTGCGGTTTGTTTTGATTTTGGAATGACATATGGAGAGTTACGATTCATTCCGTTTACCCCACAACTGGAAACGGGCTCAGTTCTGGTATGGAAGAAAAATCAGGCGCATGCTGACACACTGCGGTTATTTTTACAGTTTGTTAAAAATGCCTTATAAGCATTGCTCACAATTTATAATGGGTATTAGACATAACATATATATGAAAGTAAAATGAAGGTGTTCCGAAAGGAGCATCTTTTTAATTAGCTGTAAACAGCACCACTCGGGTGCGAAAGAGTCGCAGGCGACTCTTTGTTTCGTATAATACTCCTTAGTCAGGGGGTTATATTAGAAGAAATATGGGACTATGAGAGGATAAGAGGATGACAAAGCAGGAGGCTGCAGATGGCAGTAAAAGGCGTGGAGTCTCCGATTATCGGGGCAACGAAGGTGAAATATATTGATGATGCAGTGGGTGCACTTGATATACATTTAGCGGATGAGGACGTTGCTTATCTGGAAGAAATGTATGTGCCACATCCAGTCATCGGAGCAATTGATAAAAACCCGGAGCAGGGAGTCATATTATTGGATGAGAAAAATAGAAAGTGCACAGGCTGCATGATATTCATTTTGAGCAATAAAGAAAGAAAGGACAAAGACTATGAAGAAAAATATAGGATTGGAAAAGAACTTTTCGAAGCAGATATGTTAGTAATAGTAACTCCTTTATATTATTATGGAATGTCAGCACAAATGAAAACAGTAATTGCTGGTTTGTTTATGAAATAAATCGCTCGTCCAAATGGTGTGTCGCAGGTCTGTGAGTGGCGTCTTGCGCAAAGCCGGAGTAATTTTTGTTCCGTTGT
>NZ_QSCK01000066.1:0-4231 GCF_003463035.1 Roseburia sp. OF03-24
CCCCCAGAACCACCCTACACAAGGAAACTCATGTCACCCACAAACCAACATTTGTCAGGGCAGTTTATATGATGATAATTCAATTTTGCAGATAATTGGAAAAAGGAGACCAACAATGGATGAAACAGGAAGAAAAATCACAAAAATAGCGCGTGAGGCATCTAAATTTACACTAAAAATGATGAAAGAAGAGGGAATCGGAACAGCAGAATTTGATTTCATCCATTTTATCAGGCACAATCCAGGTGTCACACAGGCAAAAGTCATAGAACAGTTAAAGATTGACAAAGGAGCAGCCGCAAGGCGCGCAGCAAGTTTAGAGAGCAAAGGCTATCTTTACCGGAAACCAAACCCTAAGGATGGCAGAAGTCAGCTTTTGTATGCAACAGAGAAAGCAGAACAATTAAAAAATTCAAAGGCACATATTGAGAGTGTGTTTTATGAATGGCTGTTAGCAGAGCTGCCGGAAGACGAGAAAGTACCATTTCTGAAAACGTTAGATAAGATTTACTGGAGATCTAAGGAGCAGCGGAGAGCAGAGTTTAAAGATGTGTCAAAACTTGTGGAAACAGGGGAAAGTGACATGGCAGAAATGGATGGTGAGACGGATGAGTGATAATTGTGGCAGAGAAAGCAATGGAAAAGAAATAAGTGGATTTCAGGCGGATCGGGTTATTTCTTATTTTAAAATGGAGTGGCAGGTTCTTCTTGCAGTGACAGTTTCCGGACTGATCTATAATTTAGGACTTCTTGCAGGACCATGGTTTGAGGGAAAAATGGCGGGATGTCTGGTGGATATCCTTAGAGGCAGAGCAGGGTTTCCTGACATGGAAAAACTGGTTGCAGCATATGTGATCGCGATTGTGGTAGTACAGAGTTCGAGATATATCAAGCGTTTTTATGTGAGACGTTTTGCAAATAATGTCAACCGGCGCATGAAGCATGTGCTCTATAACAGTCTTGTGCATAAAAGCAGGGCAGAACTTGAGGAGGAAGGTGCCGGAAATGTCATGACAAAGGCAATCCTTGATGTGGATGACTGTGCGGAGGGTATGCGGAAATTTACTACGGAAATATTTGATACCGGAGTGGCGCTGCTTGCATATGCCGGAATGTTACTCTTTTATGACTTTAGACTTGCTGTTTTAAGTATGCTGTTTCCCCCGGTTTCTTATTTTCTGGCTGAAAAAATGAAAGAAATCGTACAGCGGACGGGGGCGGCTTATAAGGAGCAGTCCGGGATTTTAAGTGCAGCTACCTTAGACCGGGCGTCAAATGCGATTACTTACCGTGTTTATGGCTGTGAGCAGGAGCGAAAAGATTCTTATGAAAAAAATCTGTCAGCATATGAAAAATCTGCAGTGCGGGTAAATATCTGGAGTGCGGCATTTCCACCGGTCTACCGTGTTATTTCTATGGCAGGTGTTCTATTTATTTTATATTTTGGAAGTAAAAACGTACTTGGAAACGGATGGAGATCCTGGGATGTGGCAGCATTTACCACCTTTCTTACCTGTTTTACCAAACTTTCCGTTAAATCATCAAGTGCGGCAAAACTTTTTAATGCAGTCCACAAGGCACAGGTCTCCTGGAAGCGGATCAAACCTCTCATGAAATGTGTTGAAAATGATGGCGAAAGCAGTGTTCAAAAGCCGGAAAAACTTGAAGTTTCCCATTTGGGTTTTGCATATCCGGGTGGAACAGATATCTATGAGGATATTACTTTTTCGGCACAGCCGGGACAGATCATCGGTGTTACCGGGGCAGTTGCATCCGGCAAATCGACATTTGGCAAGACGTTTCTGTGTGAATATCCTTATAAGGGAAGCATCCGTTTTGCTGGTGATGAGTTAAGTAAAATGGAAAATTCTGTACTGACCGGGACAGTGGGATATTTAGGTCATGATCCGGAATTATTTGATGACAGTATAAAAAATAATATTCTGTTAGGGGAGGATAAGGATGCCGCCGTTTATCTGAAGGCAGTGTGCTTTGATAAAGAAGTGGCTGAGATGGAACAGGGAATGGATACAGTTGTGGGAAATGGAGGAGTCAGACTTTCTGGTGGTCAGGCGAAACGTCTGGCACTTGCGAGAACCCTGTGTCATAAGAGACCAGTGCTGATCTTAGACGATCCCTTTTCTGCGCTTGACCGGAATACAGAGCAGGAAGTGTATGCGAACTTAAAGATGATGGCTTCAGACGGTATTGTAATCCTGTTATCACACAGACTTTATCTGTTCCCGGAAATGGATCAGGTAATCTGGATGGAACATGGGCATGCTGCGGTTGGCACGCATGAAGAGATAATGAAAAAATATCCGGAATATGCAAAACTTTATGAGGAGCAGACGAAGAGCAGTACAGTAGAAAACGGAAAGTCAGAAAAAGAAAAGCTTCTGACAGAACAAGTACAGGTATGTGAATAAAATTTTCAACTTAAAAAGAAAACGATAGACAGAAATGAGCCGGAGCAGAGAAATGCAGCGGAGAAAGGGGATATGCGGGATGCATAGCGAGACACAAAGTAAAACACATGGCAGTAAAAATGTAGGAAGCGTGATGCTTCGGACGATAAAAAAACAAAAATGGCTTTCTATCGGAATTGTGTGTGCAGTTGTTGGTGCAATTCTGACAGCACTCCTGCCACCGCTTATTCTTGGAAATATCATAGATAGTATGACAGCGGGAAATGCAGTATCATTTTACCTTATTTTATTATATTTTGGTTTTACTTTGCTCACAGGATTGCTGGAAAGTTCAAGAGAGGGACTGTTAGTTGTGTTTGGACAAAAGATCACGCACGCACTCAGAAGCAGTCTGATGGATAAATATACAGTTCTGACAGCGGATGCACTGATACATCAGGAGCCTGGAGCGGTGGTTTCCCGATTTGTAGGGGATGTTGATACGGTAGAAAATCTGTTTACATCAGGGATCATCAGTATGTTTGCGGACGCGTGCAAGATCATCAGTATTCTTGCAGTCATCTGGTTTAAAAACCGCGGACTTGCCATTGTACTGGTGGTATTGCTGCCATTTCTGTTCTGGTTTACGCGCATTGTGCAGAAAAATATGCTGGCAGCGCAGATCGAGAACCGGCGTGCCGTAAGCCGTGCATCGGGTCATGTGCCTCAGACGCTTCACAATATAAGAACAATCCGTAATCTTGGCAGGGAAAACTATATGGCAGAGTGTTATGACACTTATATCGGGGAAAGTTACCGTGCCATGGAGCGGACAAATTTTTATGATGCGATCTATTCTCCGGTTATTTTGATCTTAAATGCCGTGGTTGTGGCAGTTGTTATGTTACTTTCAGCGTCCGGCAATGCAAACGTATTAAATCTGTTTGGAATGTCAGCCGGTACAGCAGTTGCTGTCATGAATTATATTTCACAGATATTTTCCCCGGTGGAGAGTCTTGGTATGGAAATCCAGACGATACAGTCCGCGATAGCAGGCGTGCATAGGATCAATGAATTTTTCAGTCTGGAAGAACTTCCGGACAAAACAGGATACATAAAAGAAAATCTGCAAAAAGCAGATACGTCTTTTGTAAGTTTTGAAAATGTAACATTTGCCTATGAAGAACAAAATGTGATAGATAACCTTAGTTTTGAGGTGAAAGAAGGAGAACAGGTCACACTTTCCGGTCGCACCGGTGCAGGAAAAAGTACGATATTTAAGCTGCTGTTAGGACTATATGAACCAAAGACCGGCAGTGTACAAATTCAGGGAAAGCCGGCAAAAGATATCCCGGACACAGAAAAACGTCACCTTTTCGGCTATGTAGAGCAGTCTTTCCATATGGTTCCGGGAACTGTAAAAGAGCAGATCACACTGTATGATCCGTCTATTACCATGGAGGATGTCCGTGCGGCTGCAAAAATGACAGGACTTGATGATACGATCATGAGCTTAGAACATGGGTATGATACACCGTGTTCGGATGGAATTTTCTCGCAGGGGCAATGGCAGCTTTTGTCGATCGCCCGCGCAGCGGCGGCAAAACCGAAACTGCTTCTTTTAGATGAGATCACAGCAAATCTGGATGCACAGACAGAAAAAGAGGTTTTGCAGGCGTTAAAACGTGTCAGTGAGAACCGGACTGTGATATCTATCTCGCATAGAGTGAATGCGACAACGGGCAGAGTGATTGAAATCTGATAAACAACCCGCCCAATGCTGGTTTGTTTATGAAATAAATCATCTCCCCAAATGGTGTATC
>NZ_QSCK01000067.1:0-3240 GCF_003463035.1 Roseburia sp. OF03-24
GGGAAAATAACCTAAAAAAATTTGTCTGAAAAAGTGTTGACAATCCAGACCATATCTTTCGATATGTGAGTAGGGTCTCCCGAGGTAAGACACTAATCTTTCGTTCCACAACCTCTTGATTTACAATTTCGGTTTACGTTCACCATTTGGGCTTCGATTTGATTTGCAATCTTACCCACCTAATCGCCTTATCAAGTTTCTGTTCGTAGGCTCAAGAACTTTGCTACACCACTTCCTCCATCCATACCGTTACCGATACCGACTTGTGGTTCGCTACACTTGGCGGTAAATACCCATGACTGGACTTGCACCAGCAAGATTAGCGCCATGCTCGGCACACAAAATAAGTTGATGTATACTTTCATTCATATACATCAACTCGTTTTTTAATTCTGTATTATCTTACTCTTCCAGACTGTCTTTCATTCTGCCAAGCATTCCTGATTTTTTCAACGGTAGTGTAATAATAATGGCAATGATCGTTCCGCCACAGGTACTGATCAGAAACGGAATAACAAATGTGAATAACGCCGCTGCTTTATTACCCATGACAAGATATGCCACCGGATAGGAAAGCATTCCGCCAATGATACCGGTTCCCACAACTTCACCGATATAGGCAAACGGAAGTTTTTTTCCGTATTTGTAAAGAAGTCCGCCAAGCAGCGCGCCGCACATGCTTCCCGGGAATGCCAGTGGACTTCCAAGTCCTGACAGGTTACGGATCAACGCAGCAATAAATGCCTGTGCCAGTGCCCACCACGGTCCTACCGTAACTGCACATAAAATATTTACCAGGTGCTGTACCGGTGCACATTTGGAACCGAATACCGGGAAGGAAAATAAGCTTCCCACCACCGCTACTGCCGCTAAGATTGCTGTAACTGTCAATTTCTTTAAATTAAATTTATTCATTCTTTTGTCCTCTTTTCCCGGAATCTGCCACATCCTGCCTTCTAAAAAATGGTCTGACTGCAACAGTTCCTATTTTGATTTTACTGCCCCTGCAGCTTTTTCCACAATCAGGCAGAGAATGACTGTGACCACCATATCCGGCAGCGTATTTCCAACCGGCGTATCCACCTGCATCAGTATGCGGTAAATCACAAATCCGGCAAGCCATACGATCAGATTACGCCACTGAAATGCAGATTTTCCGGCATCTGCTTTCTTTAAAATGAAGTAATCTGCGATCTGCACTGCGATCATCGGAGCAAAAACAGAACCGATCAGATATAAAAAGTTTGTAATGTTATCCATCGGATAAACGATCGCTGCGACAGTTCCAATCACAGTAACAACAATTGCTGCCCATTTTTCCTGAATCTTTGAGGAAATGGAAACACTTGAAACTCCTGCGGAATAAGCATCCAGAAAGGTTGTTGTAACCGTGGAAAATACAATAATAAGAAGTCCTACAACGCCGAAACCGGTTTTTAACATAATCTGTGCAATGTCATATTCGCCGGTAAAAATAGCTGCTCCCATGCCGATCATGTACATAAAAGTGCTGACCAGACTATAGACGATCACACTTGCGAGTGTTGCAGCAAACGGTTTTTCGGCTTCTCTTGTATAATCGCTGATCAGCGGCAGCCAGGATAACGGCATTGCTACTGCAAGTTCTACAGCTGCTCCAAACGTCAGACTTCCGTCAACCACGATCGGTGCCGCACTTACGTTTCCAAAAAAGATCACTTTAAAAAGTACCAGTGACAAAATAAATAACGCAGTCATGGCAACTGTATTTACTTTGCCCAGATTCGTCAGACCGATAAAAATCCATACAACGATCAGTGCACCAATGATCAACGCCCAGACCCAGTTTCCGGCATGCAAAACACCATCTGCTGCAAGTGCACCATCATAGATCATGATCGCAGTCCATCCCACAAGCTGTAACACATTTAATATGGCAAAAAGCAGACTTCCCTTTTCACCAAAGCTCATTTTTACAGTTTCCATGGCACTTTTTCGCTCTTTCGCTCCGATCATTCCTGCGGCAAACATCATAATTCCGCCGATCAGATGTCCAAGCAGAATCGCTGCCATTGCTTTTCCAAAACCAAGCGGTGCAAAGTAAGTACCTGTCAGTATTTCAGCTAAAGATACACCCGCACCAAACCAGATTAATCCGTTTGAAAAAACGGAAGTTCTCTTTTCATTCATCCTTCGTATTCTCCTTCGATTGCAAATGCATGGTTCATAGGTCCGCTTCCTTTCCCAAGATCAAGCATGGCTGCAAGAGCACCGGAAATATAATTTTTCGCATACCTGACGGAGGTTTCTAAGTCTCTTCCCTTTGCCAGATTCGATGCAATCGCAGAGGAAAGTGTGCATCCTGTTCCATGGGTATTGGGGTTATCAATTCTCTTTCCATGAAACCATACCGGCTCTTTCCCTTTCTGGAAAAGAAGGTCATTCGCATCATTTAACTGATGTCCGCCCTTTAATAACACGGCACAACCAAAGGTATTACAAATGATTTCTGCTGCTTTTTCCATATCTGCTTCTGTCTTTATCTCCATGTCAGAAAGCACTTCTGCTTCCGGAATATTTGGAGTGATAACAGTTGCAAGAGGCAATAATTTACTTTTCAATGTACTGATGGCTTCCTCGTTTATCAGTCTCGCTCCACTGGTTGCCACCATGACAGGATCCACCACGATATTTTTTGCGTGATACTCTGTCAGCTTTTCCGCAATCGTCTCAATCAGTTCACTAGAAGAGACCATTCCGGTTTTAATCGCATCCGGATGAATATCCGTAAAAATACTATCCAGCTGCTCTGCCAAAAACTTTGGAGTTACCTCCATAATATCTGTTACGCCGGTCGTATTCTGGGCAGTCAAAGCTGTGATCGCACTCATCGCATAAACGCGGTTTGCGGTCATTGTCTTGATATCTGCCTGGATGCCGGCGCCTCCACTGGAATCACTTCCAGCGATTGTTAATGCTGTGTACATAAAATCCTCCTTGTTTTGCGAAGCAAAATGCGACTGCCCTTGCAGGAGCAGAGGATTTGCCTCCTTTGTTTTGCGAAGCAAAATGTCTGCTATGCCTGCATAGCATGCGCCCTTGCAGGAGCAGAGGATTTGCCTCCTTTGTTTTGCATTAATTTTATATAGCGACCTAAGGTGGTGCCCCCAATCTGCCGCTGTGACACAAGTGATGTATGAATAAACGGTCCTCCAAATGATGGTTTGTTTATGAAATAAATCATCTCCCTAAATGGTGTAT
>NZ_QSCK01000068.1:0-2117 GCF_003463035.1 Roseburia sp. OF03-24
TCAAAGAATCTCTTATAGACCGGATTCATCTTATCCCTGTCAGCCTTCTGCTTTGTCTCATGATAATACTTCTTCTGGTCTTCTCCGCAGTAAAATGGCTGTTTTACCATATAGGATAAAATCTCATATAACTCACGCCAGTCGAGAGCACCTTCCTTACGCACACCATTCCTGTTCTTATAGCTGATCTTCACATATCCACTTCTGATTGAGTACTCCACAAGACCATACTTATTGTTGGAATATGCCTTTCTTTCTGCATTATCTGTCCCTAATGCAATATCCCTGATAAGGTCAAGTTTATTGGGCATAAATGCAAAATCAGACTGCACCACATCCATAAGGAATGCCCTAAACGGAGTGTAGCAGCTGCAATCTGTTACAAGAATCTCCGCCGCATCACGCAGGTCTTCATCAAGCTCTGCAATACGCTTGGCATAATCAATCGGTGTAATATACTTAAGCTCTGATGGATCTTTTTCAGATGTTTCAGCTTCTATCTCTGCACCATATTCTGCCTGTGTTACCATGCGGTCTTCATCGGCAGTTTCCTGTGGTGTCATGCCTTTTGCACTTACATAATCTCTGTTAGAAGCATAGCTCTCCGGCTCATCCGGTATTGCATAATCATCAATCTCTGATTCTGCCTCTTCCGGTTCCACTTCCCGATATTCGGCATCAATAACCTCATCATCCTCACGGAGTCCGTCCATCGCAAGCTCATCAATACGAGGTGTCTCAGGCTGGTATTCCCCTGTAAGAATAAGGACACCAAGCTCTTTTTCGATATCTTTCCATGAAACATATCCTTCAACCTCTCCATCCTCATCTCGCCACTGAAAACGCAGTCCATTCCCATGAAATGTGTCATATCCGTGCAGTCCCAGTCCGTCAACCGGCCAGCCTGCACCTCCCTGACCATATTCTGCTTTGATACGCTTTGCTCTGGTTCCTGCATCAATCTCTGTTTCAAAAATCTTGCATACCCTGCCCTTACCACCGATAAAACCTGTACCTCTCATAAGCACCTGTTTGATATACTCACCTGGTACTGTTGCAGACTTTTTGGGATTCAGGTAATTGTATTTACCTGCTAATGCAGCTTTTCTGTCCTGCTCGAACTGACGCATAAACTGATTATTGTTTTCGTCCTCAGTATGAATAGTGCCAATGCTTGCCTGCCCATTCTGGTCGAAAAAAAAGGAAGCCTGTGTATATTCGGCTTCCTTACTAACACCCAATGAATTGATTTCATCAAGTTCCCTATTCAGTTCTGTATCATCAGATTCTAGTGGAATCGCATCACTATCTGATTCAGTACCACTTCCTCTGCCTGCATCTTCGCCTGCTCTCTTATCTTCCACATCTCCATTGTCGATGACGGATTCTGTGGCTTGTGCTTCGCCAGATACTGCATCTCCAGCTGGTCGTACAGCTGGTTCGCTTCCTCCTCTACCGCTGACATCTTCTCGTACATCTTCCCGAATCTCATCAGCGTCTTGTATCTTGCCGGCTCGTTCTCCTTTAGATAGTTCATCGCCATCCTTCCGTATTTGCCCAGCTTCGTGAGATCCTCCGTCTCGTCCGGCATCTCTATCTGCGGATAAAGCAGTCCGTCCACTTCCTTGTAAGTCATTTCTTCTAACATATCCAATTCTCCTTTCGCTCTCGATTGCCTTTAAGTTACGACTAAATTCTCTAAGAACACTACAGGAGACATCGCATACAATGGAACCAAGACGGTAAATAATCTCTTCGTCTTTGATATTTACGATCTGACTAAAATCCTGTTCTTGCACAGATAAGTCAAATCCGCATCTCGTCCCTACAGCATACATGACACTTGCATATACAAGCTGCTCCATGTCCATTTCCTGCTGTAAGCCATTGCGTTTCTTACTTTCTTCCTTTATCACACTACCTGATAGCTGCATAAGTTCGGTCATTCGGTCTCCGAACTCTTCTTTTATTATAAGCCAAACATCTGTTCCTGTAAACTGTTTTAATATATTTTTTAGAGACTCCCTGTCGCTGTTATCGTACTGCTCAATCTGACCTTCTGACACAAGAAAATCCACATAATCCTTAAGATTTTCTCCCTCAAGGTCCCATGTCAG
>NZ_QSCK01000068.1:2127-3059 GCF_003463035.1 Roseburia sp. OF03-24
TCAAGGTCCCATGTCAGCTTAACATTCTTCCCTCCGGTATCACTGATATCAAAGATATATCTCATACGGGGATTCAGTGCCCTTGACGGGAAAATGGCACAGCCTTTCGCACCACGCTTTACATATCTTCCCACCTTTTTCCAGGTATCATAATCTGCCATAAGTGTGCTTCTCTCCGGAGATCTCTGAGCTGTTACCATAACGATATTGTCAAATTCATAGCGGTACAACTGACCTGCAACCTTTAAAACATCTTTCCAGTTCTTATCTGTTCTGGTGATGTTACCAATTTCAGAATCGTATATCGCTTTGACCTTCATATCAACGCCCATACCTTTGTCCTCCTCTACTTAAACATCTCTGCAAACAATCCCTTAAAGAGCTTTAACTCATCCTTATCCAGCTCGATTGCAAATTCATTGTCGATTGCCTGTTTTTCGCATTTATCCTTTTTCTTTGCAATCTTACGCACCACACGAAGAAGCACATAGCACTCCTTGGACTTTGCAATGCTCTGTTTAAAGGTCAGCTCATCCTCATCGACTGACTTCTGTGTCTGATAGATAATCTCTTTTAACTTATCATTGATACCATCTACTTCCTCAAGGGAAATAATAACGGATGCCTTAGAAGTACCCGATCTGTCCCACTCCTTATGAAGTTCCTTTACTAAAAACTCCATGTTCTTAATTACTGTTGTTGAATCACTTTTCATCTTGCTCTTCCTCCGTTTTCTTTTAATGAAGAAGGGAGCTGACTTTCGCTGATAGGTGCAAAATCAACTCCCTTCATGTCCTCTGCTCCAAGGACTATCTGCTCTGCATAATACATATCCATTGCCTTATTGATGGCATCGTCAAGCGACTCTGCCTTTACTTTCTGTACTCGTGAAAGCACTTCTTTTATCTCAACATCAAATTCCTGTTCCATAT
>NZ_QSCK01000069.1:0-2838 GCF_003463035.1 Roseburia sp. OF03-24
CTTGCCTTATTTTCGTACAACGGAACAAAACAGTCCCGGCTTGATGCGATTTGCCAATCGTAACCCCCCAGAACCACCCTACACAGGGAAACTCATATCACCCACAAACCAGCATTTGCAGATATCTTATCCATAAAAAGTGCAGGAACCCAACCAAAGATTCCTGCACAAAAAAACACACTTGTGATCCATTATCTCCCTACGTTGGCATTATCCAAATCAGGTTCCGGGTTAAAGCGTCCGCTTACTCTCAGCCCGCCTGTGCGAGCACCCCATTTTTTTGTTTTCCACATCACTTTTGTGATGGTCTTTTTTATAACAGCTTTATTATACACGTTTGTTCCCAAAATGCAAGTTTTTCCTGCATAAATTGCTGTTGTCATTGCCATATTTATGGCAACTGCATGTGTCGTGAACCAATATCCTCGGCAACTGTTTCCAGCCTGTCTTGCCAAGTCTTCTGGTACCCACATCTTTATTAGGTTACGCACCTTTGTTCCCGGCTTTTTTCATTGATTTACAATTTCGGTTTACGTTTACCATTTGGGCTTCGATTTGATTTGCAATCTTACCCACCTAATCGCCTTATCAAGTTTCTGTTCGTAGGCTCAAGAACTTTGCTACACCACTTCCTCCATCCATACCGTTACCGATACCGACTTGTGGTTCGCTACACTTGGCGGTAAATACCCATGACTGGACTTGCACCAGCAAGATTAGCGCCATGCTCGGCACACAAAATAAAAGTTGTCCATAGTTTTTTCCTATGGACAACTTCAAAAATTTAAAATCGTATTTTATGTTTCTAAATCTCTTCCTTTGCCAGTCAACAAATGTATCCAGACAATCAGATCTGACTACTTGTATGATAAAGTTCCGCAAAATACGGATCTGATTTCATCAGTTCCTCAAAAGTCCCCTGACTGGTAATTTTACTATTCCGAAATACAATGATCTTATCAAAAGCTGCAATAAAATTCAGCCTGTGGGCAATAACGATCATCGTCTGATCTTTTAACCGATCAAGAACTTCCTGCATAACTGCCTCTTCTGTTAAATTGTCAAGCGCCGATGTGGCTTCGTCCAAAATAACAAGTTCCGGATCTTCAAACCACAATCTTGCAAGTGCAAGCCGCTGTTTTTCTCCGCCCGACAGACGCGTGCCTTTTTCACCGATCTGCGTATCCAGTCCCTTGGCAGAATCGCGAACCAGACAGGAAAGATTCACCTTTTCCAGTGCCATCATAATCTCATCGTCTGGGACATTTCTGTCAAATAAAATATTTTCTCTGATCGTCCCATCAAAAATCGGAGAATCCTGGGATAAATAAACAATTTTGTCATAGAACTTATCAAGGCATAGATCTCTCAGTTCCACTCCTCCAACCTTGATCTGACCTCTGTCATACTTTAGAAATCCCAAAAGAATTTTTATCAGTGTCGACTTTCCTGAACCGCTCTCACCGACCAGGGCAACTTTTTGTCCTCTTGTGATTGTAAATGCCACCTCATCCAAGGCCGTCTTTTCTTCATATTCAAAGTGAAGATTCCTGACACAGATCTCACCTGCATTTCCAGCCGGAATCTTGCCTTTCTGGAGCTGCTCGTCATTTTTTAACTCCAAAAACCGGACAAATCTTGCATAAGCTGACTTATCCAGCTTATATTGCACATAGATCACATTGAATATTGCGATTGGGACATACGCATTTTCCACCAGCGAAATCAGTGCCACCACTTCGCCCGCCGTGAGATTTTTGCTTTTCCATGCATAAAATATAATCCCTATATTTAAAAATGCAACCATCCATGCAAATATCGTAAAAAAAGCCTCATGGATCAGATTCATTTTTACTTTTGAAGATACGATCTCCCTTTTTGCATCATCTGCTTTCCTGATCTCATTCGGAAACTGCCTTTCCACACGGAATATGACCAGTTCCATAAATCCGCGTATCAGATAATGATTTAACATTTCCTCATGATTAAGGACTTTCTCTTTCATTTGCATCAAAACTTTCAGCAATACATTCGACACTACAAAAACGACCAGATATCCGCTCATCAAAATATACATGATATTTCTGTTGATTTTTGCAATAAAATACATACTGAATAGTATGGACGGCAATAACTGGCGAATCAAAACCAGCCAGAAATTAAATATCACATCCCGTCCCGCTGTTGAACCATTTTCAATTTTCTGAACAAGTTTTCCTGTTCCCAGCTTCACATATTCCAGATACTCTATGATACTGATTTTTTGAAGCGCTAACAGCTTAAAGTCCAGATAAATCCCATGTTCCAGTTTTTTTGCCGGATATTCGTCCACATACTCCAAAACATAACCGGTAAGCAAAATGATCCCATATGCGACAATCCCAATGATCGTCAGAGTTCCATCGGAAAGCCCGTCAATGATTTTCTGAAAATAATCTGCCTTATAGTTCAAAAGAAAGGAATTAAATACCCCAATCACGAGATAGCCAGATGTAACCAATAAATTTTTCTTTAGTATTTCTTTTATGTAACGCATAACTGTACTCCTTTTATCGCATATTTTTTACCTACGAAACAGTACAGTTGTGACTGTCAGCATATTAATATCATAGAATACACGCTCCGTTAACATTCTATGATCATGAATTCACCTCAGTACAATCTGCTAACAGATCATTTCAACTGTACTGAGTAGTTACCTCGAACAAATTTCATCATGAATTCACCTCGATTCTGTATCATGTATTTTTATCTTACCATAATGATGCGAAAAACTGCAATCCATTCCAATCTTGAGTTTCCGTACTTTTATCCACAAAGCCCCGTTTTCATAATCAT
>NZ_QSCK01000007.1:0-140739 GCF_003463035.1 Roseburia sp. OF03-24
TTCCGGTATTATCAAACCAATAATAATCTATTAAACATAGTTATTTGAAAATATTTTTTTTCAGATTCAGACATAAAACACTAAAAATTTACACCCGCCAAAGTTGTAAAATGAGTTCCCCGAAGAAGGGTGGTTCACAACTTAGTGGCTGGCAAATCGCATCAAGCCGGGACTCGTTTTGTGACTTTGGGAGAAAATTAGAAAGTCTTTGTATGCCTGTTCACAATACAGTGTTGTGCTGCCACGGACGGCAGCACAAGTCTTAATGTGCCCGGATGGCACATTTAAGATGCACACGTCACTCCGGCATAAAACTAAATCAGGCATACTTAGACTTTCTTATTTTCGGACAACGGAACAAAACAGTCCCGGCTTGATGCAATTTGCCAATCTAAAATCCCCAGAACCACCCTACACGAGGAAACTCATGTCACCCACAAACCATCATTTGGCGGCAGCTTATTATAATGACGGTGTGAAAAATACTTGTAAAATCAGGAAAGTCCTGTAAAATAAAACATAGACTGCAATGAGAAAAACAGTATGGTGAACAATATCAGAAAAATAGCACGTAGATGCAGGAGGATACATATGGAACAGTTAAAAGCGGTAATACTTGCAGCAGGTAAGGGAACACGTATGAAATCAGATCTGCCGAAAGTGGTACATACAATAGAAGGAAAATGTCTGGTAGATTATGCAATCGAAGCAGCGATCGGAGCAGGTGCAGATGATATCTGTCTGGTTGTCGGATACAAATATGAAGTCGTACGGGAGACGATCCTGCATCAGGAGGTCAGCTTTGTATTACAGGAGGAACAGCTTGGAACCGGGCATGCGGTGCGCTGTGCAAAGGATTTCTTAGGAGATGCGGGACAGACAATGATCCTGTTTGGAGATACACCTTTGATCACAGCAGATACACTGAAGCGTTTAAGAGAATATCATACAACAAACAAAAATACCGTGACAGTATTATCTGCCATGGTGGAAGATCCGACAGGATATGGAAGGATCATCCGTGATGCAGATGGTAATTTCGTAAAAAGTGTAGAGCACAAAGATGCAAGTGAGGAAGAGAGAGCTTCTCATGAGATCAATTCCGGTATGTATATTTTTGATACAAAGGAATTAAAAGAGGCACTTGAAAAAATCCAGCCGAATAATGCGCAGGGTGAATATTATCTGCCGGATACGCTGACAATTATAAAGAACAAAGGACTAAAAGTGGATGCATTTGCATTAAGTGATCCGGAGGATATCATGGGTGTGAATGACCAGGAGCAGTTGAAATCTGCAGCAGAGATCATTCGCAGACGGAATCAGGCAAAATAAATGGGATGGAAAGATTTATTCCGGTCACAGTGGATAAAAGATACAGAAATGGAGAAATACATGTTTTTGATCGTAGGGCTCGGAAATCCGGGAAAACAGTATGAGCACACCAGACACAATATCGGATTTGATGTCATGGATGCGCTTGCAGAGAAATATAATATCAGTATCAGTGAAAAAAAACATAAGGCACTCTGTGGAAAAGGTGTCATAAACGGTGTGAAAGTTGTGCTGGCAAAACCACAGACATATATGAATTTAAGCGGGGAGAGTGTGGCAGAACTGCTCAGTTATTACAAGATGGACCCGGAAGAAGAGATGATCGTGATCTATGATGACATCAGCCTTGCGCCGGGAAATCTGCGCATCCGCAAGAAAGGAAGTGCAGGCGGGCACAACGGCATCAAAAATATCATTGCGATGACCGGGACGCAGAATTTTTTGCGCATCAAAGTCGGTGTCGGGGAAAAACCGGCGGGCTGGGATCTTGCAGACCATGTGTTAGGACATTTTGATGCCGCAGACCGCGTAGAAGTTGAGAAAGCGATCGGGCATGCCGTAGAGGCTGTTGAAATGATGGCTGCCGGTGAAACAGATGCAGCGATGAATCATTATAATGTAAAAAAGAAAGAAGCGTAAATGGGATTTGTGTGAATAAAGATTTTCACACACCGGAATGGGGATTATCATGAGAGCTTTTTCGGAACCTTTAAAAGAGCTGAAAGAATTTGAAAATTTAAGTGCGATAGTGCAGAAGCTGCGCGGGATCGCGCAGATCTCAGGATGTATAGATGCGGCAAAACCACATCTTATGTACAGTGTAAACAATGGTTCTGGAAACAGGATCATTGTTACGTTTCAGGAGCAGAGAGCGAAAGAAATCTATGAAGAATATCGGTTCTTTGATCCGAAGGCAGCGTATTATCCTGCAAAAGATATCCTTTTTTATCAGTCGGATATCCGTGGAAATGTACTTACTGCGGAGCGTATCAATGCATTAAAAATGCTTGCAGAAGAACCGGCGTGCACCATAATAACTACATTTGACGGACTTATGAATCCAATGCCAGTACCGGAAAATTTTATTCAGTCCGTGATAAAGGTTGCGGTCGGGGATACATTAAATCTCGAAGAACTGGTAAAACACTTAGTGGAGCTTGGTTACGAAAAAAACTATCAGGCAGAAACGATGGGAGAGTTTTCGGTGCGTGGCGGAATTTTAGATATATTTCCACTGACAGAAGATAATCCGTTTCGAATTGAATTCTGGGGGGACGAGGTTGACTCTATCCGTTCCTTTGATGCGGAAAGCCAGCGATCGATTGAAAATCTGGAGGAAATTTCAATTTATCCTGCCTGTGAACTGGTACTGACAGTACAGGAACGGCAGGCGGGGATCGGAAGGATCTTAAAAGAGGCTGATAAGGTATCTGCAAAACTCCGGAAAGAAATGAAAACGGAGGAGGCACACCGCATAAAAAGTACTGCGGCCCAGATTGCAGAGGAAGCGGGAGAGTTAGGTATCAGTGCAGGACTTGACGCGTATCTGTCGTATTTTTGTGAGGAAAGAGTATCGTTACTTGATTACTTTAACAGGGAGAATACGATTATTTTTGTGGATGAGCTGGCACGTTCCATTGAGCGCGGCATGGTGACGGAAACGGAGTTTTCCGAGAGCATGAAACAGCGTCTTGAAAAAGGTTATATTCTGCCTGGACAGATGCGGGAACTTTTTTCCTGTAAGGAAATCCTGGCAAAAATTGAAACAATGGCATGTATTTCTTTGGTGGCACTGGATTTAAAAAACAGTCATGTGGATATCAAAGAAAAATTTACCATCGACTCAAAGACGGTCAATCCATATAATAACAGTTTTGAACTTCTGGTCAAAGATCTAACCCGTTACAAAAAAAACGGATACCGTGTGATTTTGCTTTCCGGATCAAGAACGCGTGCGAAGCGGCTGGCAGAAGATCTGATGGCAGAGAAACTGAATGCTTTTTATTCAGAAGACTTCGACCATGAGGTAAAACCGGGTGAGATCATGACCGGTTACGGTAAGATCAAAAAAGGTTATGAATATCCGTTACTCAAATTTGTTGTGATCTCAGAGAGCGATATTTTCGGCAGTGAAAAGAAAAAAAAGAAACACCGCCGCACCTATGAGGGAGAAAAAATTGCAAGTTTTACCGACCTTAACGTTGGTGACTATGTTGTTCATGAAAATCATGGACTCGGAATCTACCGCGGAATCGAAAAGATCGAAGTTGATAAGACGGTTAAAGATTATATCAAAATTGAGTATGCCGGCGGTGGAAACTTATATATCCTTGCAACACAGTTAGAACTGATCCAGAAATATGCCGGTGCAGATGCGAAAAAACCAAAGCTGAATAAATTAGGCGGACAGGAATGGAATAAGACCAAGACGAAGGTGCGCGGTGCAGTAAAAGAGATTGCACAGGATCTTGTGAAACTTTACGCAATGAGACAGGATCAGGATGGATTTGTCTATGGACCGGATACTGTCTGGCAGAGAGAATTTGAGGAAATGTTCCCGTTTGAAGAGACGGAAGATCAGGAGCTTGCGATCGAGGCGACGAAAAAAGATATGGAAAGCACGAAGATCATGGATCGCCTGATCTGTGGTGATGTCGGGTATGGAAAGACGGAAATTGCGATACGTGCGGCTTTTAAGGCAGTGCAGGACGGAAAACAGGTTGCTTTTTTAGTGCCGACGACGATCTTAGCGCAGCAGCATTACAATAACTTTGTGCAGCGTATGAAAGATTTTCCGGTCAATATTGATCTTTTGTGTCGTTTCCGGGGCGGTGCAGAACAGAAAAAGACAGTGGAGGCATTGAAAAAAGGAAGCGTTGATATCATTATCGGGACGCACAGACTGCTGTCGAAAGATGTGGTATATAAGGATCTTGGACTTTTGATTATTGATGAGGAACAGCGTTTTGGTGTGACGCACAAAGAAAAGATCAAACAGTTAAAGACAAATATCGATGTGCTCACGCTCACAGCAACACCGATTCCAAGGACGCTTCATATGAGTCTGATCGGAATCCGTGATATGAGTGTATTAGAGGAACCGCCGATGGACCGTGTACCGATCCAGACGTATGTAATGGAATACAATGAGGAACTGGTACGCGAAGCAATCTCAAGAGAGCTTTCCCGTGGGGGACAGGCATATTATGTATACAACCGTGTGAAAGAGATTGCAGATGTTGCAGCTAAAATTGCAGAGCTTGTGCCGGAGGCAAATGTTGCCTATGCGCATGGACAGATGAAAGAGACAGAATTAGAAAATATCATGTATCGTTTTATTAATGGTGAGATTGATGTACTGGTCTCCACAACGATCATTGAGACAGGACTGGATATTTCAAATGTGAATACCATGATCATCCATGATGCGGATAACATGGGATTGTCACAGCTTTATCAGCTTCGTGGACGTGTCGGCAGATCGAACCGGACAGCATATGCGTTTTTAATGTACCGCAGGGATAAGATGTTAAAAGAGGTAGCAGAAAAAAGGCTGGCTGCGATCAAAGAGTATACGGAGCTTGGAAGCGGTTTTAAGATCGCCATGCGGGATTTAGAGATCCGCGGTGCGGGAAATCTGCTTGGTGCCAAGCAGCATGGGCATATGGAGGCAGTCGGATACGATCTTTACTGTAAAATGTTAAATGAAGCGGTTAAGGAAGCAAAAGGCATGGAAGTTGCTGAAAGTTTTGACACTTCGATCGACATTGATATTGATGCTTATATTCCGATGGGATATATTCCGAACGAGATGCAGAAACTTGACATTTATAAGCGTATTGCAGGCATTGAGACTGCGGATGAGTCAGAAGAGATGTTAGAAGAACTGATCGACCGTTTTGGAGATCCGCCAAAATCTGTCGAAAATCTGCTTTATATTGCAAGGGTAAAATCCATGGCACATCATCTTTATTTCACGGATATTTCACAGAAAGGTGATGCACTGCGGTTTACCCTGTATGAGAAAGCAAAGATCAATGTGGCGGCAATTCCGGAGTTTACAGCATCCTTTAACAATCATGTGAAGTTTACCATGGATGCGAAAGAACCGTATTTTACTTATTTCCTGAAACTGAATACCAGGGAAAAATATGTGGAAGCAAAAGATGTGATGGAGACATTTTTAAAGCGTGCGGGAGAGATGCTGATGGAAAAATAACTTGCGGCTTTTGATAAAACGAATTATAATAAACTGAATGACTGCCTATATCTGAAAAAGAGGGCACTGGGAGGAATATATGAACAGCAGAAAAATTACCGCATTATTGTTAAGTGGCGCTATGGCTTTATCTGTACTTACAGGCTGTGGCGGAGTCAATAAAGATAAAACAGTGGCAACTTTAAATGGAGAGCCGGTAACACTTGGAATCGCAAACTTTGCAGCAAGATTTGGGCAGGCGGGAGCAGATGATTTTTATACCGCATATTTTGGAAAAAATGTCTGGACATCTGATCTGTATGGAAATGGAACGACCGGACAGGATAATTTTAAAGACAGTGTGATGGATTCTTTAGAAGATATGTACGTGCTGCAGCTTCATATGGATGAGTATAATGTCAGCATTACAGATGATGAGAAAGCGGCGATCACCGCAGCTGCAACACAGTTTATGGAAGATAACAGTAAAGATGCGATAAAGGCACTCGGTGCAACGCAGGAAATCGTGGAAGAATATCTTACATTAGAGACGATCCAGAGCAAAATGAAAGCAGCGATCGTTGCGGATGCAGACACTAATGTAACGGATGAGGAAGCAAAAACAGGCGCATATAGTTATGTAGGTGTTTCTAAGACGACACATAGGGATGAGAGCGGCAATACCGTAGATTATACGGATGAGGAAAAAGAGGAGCTTGCAGCAAAGGTGGCTGATTTTGCAAAGGCAGCAAAGGAAGACGGTCTTGATGCAGCAGCAGAGGATGCAGGCTATACAGTAAGTACCGGCACGTTTACACAGGAAGATGATTCTGTGGATGAGAAACTTTTAGCGGCACTGAAAGATTTAAAAGAAGGCGAAGTGACAGATCTGATCGAGGGTGACAGCTCTTATTTTGTGGCACGTCTCGATAAAGAAGTGGATGCGGATGCGACAGAGGAGACACGCCAGAGCATTATTGAGCAGCGCAAAGATGATCTGTATAATGAGACGCTCGATGGATGGAAAGAAGGAATCGAGTGGGCAGTGAAAGAAAAAGTCTGGGATGACGTGAATTTTGATAACCTGTTTACAACTATAAAAGATACAGAGACAGAAAGCACGACGGAGCAGGCAACAGAGTAAAAAGAGAACGTCGAAAGCACAGTCTTTCGACGTTTTTTATAGTGGGAGAAAACAGATGGAGAAAGAAAATATTGTACTGATCGGAATGCCTGGTGTCGGAAAAAGCACCGTGGGAGTCATATTGGCAAAGGTATTAGGCTATCAGTTTGTAGATGCAGATCTGGTTATTCAGGAAAAAGAGGGAAAGCTGCTGCGCGAGATCATTGCAGAAGAAGGACCTGACGGATTTATTGCGGTCGAAAACCGTATTAACAGTGAAATAGAAGCACATCATTCAGTCATTGCCACCGGAGGAAGTGTTGTATATGGAAAAGAGGCAATGGAGCATTTAAAGCAGATCGGAACTGTGATCTATTTAAAATTAGATTATACAGGAATCAGCCGCAGACTGTCGGATATTAAAGGCAGGGGCGTTGTTTTAAAAGATGGACAGACTTTAAAAGATCTGTATGATGAGAGAATTGTACTGTATGAAAAATATGCAGACATTACGATTGCAGAGAATGGTCTGAATGTGGAACAGACGATCGAGAAGATTGTGGCACAGATCCAAAAAGAATCTTTGTAAAATCACATCAATGGAATGAAAGAGTCAGAAGATGAACAAAAGATTAAAAGATAAAAAACTATTGTCTGGAATGATCGTTACCGGTGGATTTCTTATAATATTGGCGGGAGGAGCACTGACGCAGCAGACGGCATTAGGACAGAGTTATCAGGGTGTGTATATAGATGGAATATTTGTCGGTTATGTGGCAGAAAACGTCGATGTGAAGGAGGCAATCCGGAAGGCAAGAAGAGAACTGGCAGCAGAGTCAGAAAAACGTCTGTGTATGGATCATGAATGGTCAGTAAAGACAGAAAAGAAGCCGTTTGTGCATCTGGAAAAGAAAGAAGCATTAGAAGAACAACTGAAAAATGTGCTGGCAGAAAAGATGATTGAGAGCAGAGAGCGTGCATATACAGTTGCGATCGGTTCCTACCGTGGGAATTTTACAACAATCGATGAAGTGACGGATTTTTTGAACCAGGTCAGAAAAAAAGCGGATGAAGAAGAGGCGTATACAGTTACATACCAGTCGTTAGAAGGACAGATTGACGGAATATTAACGGCGGATCTGAAACAAAAAGAAAGCGAAGACGATTTGGCAAAAGAAGGGGAAAAAGAAACACAGGATATACAGGCATCATCACTTGCAGGTGTCTCATTAGAGTCGGCAACACAGCTTTTGGATGCTGTGACGTCGGATGCGGCGGATTTTTATGAAACAGGTGTCCTTGACATGGCATTTGTGGAAAATGTTGAGGTTTATGAAAATTACGTGCAGCCGGATGCATTTACTAATCCGGGTGATGCGGCTGCGGAAGTAACAAAAGAGAAAGAATCGAATAAAATATATGTAGTAGAGAGTGGTGACTGTCTCTCTGTGATCGCACTTGACCATGACACAAAAGTTACGGATATTATGGCATTAAACGGACTCGAAAATGCAGACGCACTGCGAGAAGGACAGGAGCTTATCATTGCGGTTCCGGAACCGGATTTAAAGATCAGGCTGACTGTAGGGGAAGTTTACGAGGAAGATTATGAGGAAGAACCTGTCATTATGGAAAATGATTCCTGGTATACCAATCAGGAGGAAGTTATAGAAGAAGGTGTGTCAGGACATCGTGAGAGAAATGATATCGTCGTATATGAAAACGGCTCTGAGGTAAGCAGGGAGCTGGCACACCAGAAAATCATGACGGCAGCGAAGGCAGCAGTTGTGGAACGGGGAACGATCGTACCACCGACATACATCAAACCGATTGCCGGCGGAAGATTTACATCGGGATTCGGAAGACGCTGGGGAAGAATGCATAAAGGTGTGGACTGGGCATGCCCGGTTGGAACAACCGTGTATGCGTCCTGTGCCGGAACTGTGATTCAGGCTTCTTATAATGGAGGATACGGTAACAATGTCGTGATCAGCCATGCAGATGGAAGACTGACACGTTATGCACATAACAGTAAACTGTTAGTGAAAGTTGGCCAGAAAGTAGAGCAGGGAGAACCGATCGCACTGAGTGGAAGCACCGGACGCTCCACAGGACCGCATGTGCATTTTGAAATCTATATCGGAGGCGCAGCAGTTAATCCACTGAAGTATATCAGTAACTGATAAAAATTGAATGCAAAGTGTGTGGAAATGCAGATTTTTTTTGGGAATATCTGCATATTTACAACAAAATTGAAACTGTGATATAATTCTTGACAAAAGCACATAATAGCAACTATAATTATGTGTTTGTATGAAAAGGTTCATAGAGGTGTGATATGGAACAATATGTCATTAAAGGAGGCAATCCGTTAGTCGGTGAAGTGGAAATCGGCGGGGCAAAAAATGCTGCGCTTGCCATCATTTCTGCGGCAGTCATGACGGATGAGACCGTTACAATAGAAAATTTACCAAATGTCAGAGATATCAATGTGCTGTTAAATGCGATCAGTGATATCGGAGCGAAGGTAGACAGACTGGATACACATACGGTGAAAATGAACGGATCATTTATTCACAATCTGGTTGTGGACAATGAATATATCCGTAAGATAAGGGCATCCTATTATCTGCTTGGAGCTCTCCTTGGCAAGTATAAACATGCAGAGGTAGCTCTTCCGGGTGGCTGTGATATCGGAAGCCGTCCGTTTGACCTTCATCTGAAAGGATTCCGTGCATTAGGTGCGACAGTAGATATCCGGCATGGTCTTGTGGTTGCAGATGCAAAGCAGTTAAAAGGAACGCATATATATCTGGATAAGGTATCTGTCGGTGCAACGATTAACATTATGATGGCAGCAGCCATGGCAGAGGGAAAAACAACTTTGGAAAATGCTGCAAAGGAACCTCATGTTGTAGATGCAGCCAACTTTTTAAACAGCATGGGTGCTAATATCAGAGGTGCAGGTACGGATGTGATCCGTATCGTCGGAGTGGAGAAGCTGCATAAAACAGAGTATTCTATCATTCCGGATCAGATTGAAGCCGGAACATTTATGCTTGCTGCAGCAGCCACAAAGGGAGATATTACAGTAAAAAATGTAATTCCGAAGCACTTAGAAGCGATCAGCGCAAAACTGCTTGAGATTGGATGTGAGGTGGAGGAATTTGATGATGCGGTACGCGTGGTATCTTCAAAACCATTGCATCATACACAGGTTACAACGCTTCCGTATCCGGGATTTCCAACGGATATGCAGCCACAGATCGCAGTGGTATTAGGTATTTCAGAGGGTACGAGTACCGTTACGGAAAGCATTTTTGAAAATCGTTTTAAATATGTGGGCGAGCTTGCGCGCATGGGTGCCAATTTTAAAGTCGAGAGCAATATAGCGATCATCGGCGGAGTTGACAATTATACCGGAGCACGTGTTAATGCACCGGATCTGCGGGCGGGGGCGGCTCTTGTGATCGCAGGGCTGGCAGCAGAAGGAATCACAGTGGTAGATGATATCTACTATATTGAACGTGGATATGAAGAATTTGAGAAAAAACTCGCATCACTGGGGGCTGTGATCGAGAAAGTAAGTACAGAGAAAGAGATTCAGAAGTTTACACTGAAAGTATCTTAGGAGTAGAGAAGGGCGTTTCCGGGTATAGGAGACGTCTTTTTTTGATTCATAGGAAATGAGGATAAAGATGAGAAAAATATTTCAAAAAGAACTGGATATGATACTTCACTGGAATCTCACGCTGGTTGGTGGATTCCTTGGAACTTATGCGATATTGCTGCATGCAGGAAATTTTGGATCTGCACAGACCGGAAACGTTATGGAGATGGCAGCGGCACTTACCGGTAAAGATTTTGCAGAAGTGGGAATAAGATTTCTGGCATTTCTTATTTTTGGCAGTGCGATCGTTATCTCCTATCTGCTGACGAATTTTACCAGACTGGATATGCGAAGGCTGGTACTCTGGGTAGATGCGGCAGGACTTACCGCAACAGCGGTCATGCCGGAGGGAATGTCTGCGGTTGTAAGTCTTTATCCGATATTTTTCTGTTCGGCATTCCAGTGGGGAAGTTATTCCGGTGCATCCGGGTATAACAGCGCAAGCATTTTTACCACGAATAATTTTAAGCAGTCGCTGCTTGCATGGACACAGTACATATTGACAAAGGATCCGGAATTTCGCAGAAAAGGAATCATGTATACCATGACAGTACTTTCTTTTTTTGCAGGTGCATGTATCGGATGTGTGTCTGTCTATGCATATGGTGTGTATGGCGCATTTGTGGGATTTGTTCCGTTGATTGCCGCACGTGTGTTTATGCATATTGGAAAGATACCGGTTTTGAATGGAACACCGGAAGAAATCGAAGAGGAAGCAGAAGAAGCGCTCGAAGAGGCAGTTCTGTTAGAAAACGATCAGAAAATATGATCGTTTTCTAAGGAGCCTCTTTGAGCGCTTCTTTTTTGAAACTGCAGGTATATCCGAAAAATAGTGGATTCTATCTACAGCAATCAGTCCGCTTACAGAATACTCTGGATATGCAGATCAAGACGTGTAGACAAATCAATGCAGGAGTTATCGTTCAACTGTACGATCGGTCTTGCAAGATGCTGCTGGTTTAACATAACGATATTGGCACTCTGCCCGTTACTTAAAAGAACACGGTTGTTCTGATAAGTGGATGCGATATGCTGTAAAAAAGTCAGGATGAACTTTGGCTTATACTTCTGAAGACCTTCCTGTTCAAAACGCTCAATGACCTGAAATGGACAAAGAGGAGCACGGTAAGATCTTGCAGCAGTCATGGCATCATAAACATCAGCGATCGCAACGATCATTGAGCAGTCATCTAAGTCTTTCTGGGTCGCTTTCAGCGGATAACCTGATCCATCACAACGCTCATGATGAAGCAGGGCAGCTTTTTTAATATGAGGATCGATCTGCAGCGGTTTTAATAATTCATAGCCAAATTTTGTATGTCTTTTGACGAGATCAAATTCTTCGTCTGTATATTTGCCTGGTTTATTTAAAATATCATCCGGGATCTTTAATTTCCCGATATCATGCAAAAGACCACAGAGTGTTAAAGTGTCTAAAGTGTCAGCATCTACTTTCAGCCATTTACCGATACGCCGGCAGATCAGAGCTACATTTAAAGAATGTGCATAAGTGCTGTCATCGTAAGCACGCATATTGTGCAGCATATCAAAAAGCTCAAGTGATGTTTTACAGGAATTAAACAGTTTAACTGTCTGGTCAAGAAGATCATTTGTGTCAAGCGGCTGATCATGAAAAACATAGCCTTCCATGGAAGACTTTAAGGAGTTCAATACGAAAGAATGATCAAACTGGAATGTCTGAAATTCTTTCGAGGCTTTTACCTTCTGGGAATAAGCCGGAATAAAATGTGGTGTTTCCGGTTCTTTTGGTTCATCCGGATCTTCAATACCGACCTCTAAAACACAGTAAAAAGAAAGACGCATGATAAGTGGTCTTGTAAGTGTGACACCTTTATCAACGATCATCTGTCCGTTCTTTGTCAGAATCTGTTCGGCAGTAATCATGCCGGGTTCAAGTTTGTTGACTGTTACCTTTTTCATAAAAAACCCCATTTCATTCATGATAACAGAATGTCCGCGGAACATGCATTCTATTATATGTACGTTTATAATTAAGTATAGTATAGAATTTTCATATTTGAAAGTCAATCGGGTTTGTGCAAAAGGTTAAGAAATTATACCTTGACATTTTAGAAAAACAGGTGTATGTTAGTCACTGTGAGTTTTATAACTTAATAACTTTTAGAATTTTCTTATTCAGAGTGATGGAGATACAAAGGATCTGTGAAGTCACGGCAACCCCTCTACGGAAGGTGCCAACCTGAGCGAATTGTACGTTACAGTATATATGTTCGAACAATAAGAGGATTTGATGATTGATTTACAGATATCACTTCCACTTGTTTTTCGCAAGTGGATTTTTTTTGCGAAAACGCAAAAAACACTATCAGAAAAAGGAGCAAAAGAATGGAAAAAAGATTATTTACATCAGAATCCGTAACAGAAGGACATCCTGACAAAGTCTGCGATGCAATCTCTGACGCAATCTTAGATGCATGTATGGCAGAAGATCCAATGAGCCGTGTTGCATGTGAAACCGCAAGCTGTACAGGTTTCGTTTTAGTAACCGGAGAGATCACCACAAAAGCACAGTTAGATATCCCGGCAATCGTTCGTAAAACGGTAAATGAGATCGGTTACAACGATGCCAAGACAGGATTTGACGGAAATACATGTGCAGTTATGGTAGCACTTGACCAGCAGTCACCGGATATTGCAATGGGTGTTGATAAAGCATTAGAAGCAAAAGAGGGTGCCCTGACAGATGATCTTGATACCGGAGCTGGTGATCAGGGTATGATGTTTGGTTATGCAACCAACGAGACACCGGAGTTAATGCCATATCCGATCTCTTTAGCACACAAACTGGCATTACAGCTCACAAAAGTAAGAAAAGACGGTACATTAACCTACTTAAGACCGGACGGAAAAACACAGGTTTCCGTAGAGTATGATGAGGCAGGAAAACCGGTACGTCTTGAGGCAGTTGTATTATCTACCCAGCATGATGATGATGTAACACAGGAGCAGATTCATGCAGACATCAAAAAATATGTTTTCGATCCGATCCTTCCGGAAGATATGATCGATGCAGATACCAAGTTCTTCATTAACCCGACCGGACGTTTTGTAATCGGCGGACCACACGGAGATGCAGGTTTAACAGGACGTAAGATCATCGTAGACACTTACGGCGGATATGCACGTCACGGCGGCGGAGCTTTCTCTGGAAAAGACTGCACAAAGGTTGACCGTTCTGCAGCATATGCAGCACGTTACGTTGCAAAGAACATCGTAGCAGCAGGTCTTGCAGAGAAATGTGAGATCCAGTTATCCTATGCGATCGGTGTTGCACAGCCGACATCCGTTATGGTTGATACTTTTGGTACAGGCAAATTATCCGATGAGAAGTTAGTTGAGATCATTCGTGAGAACTTCGACCTTCGTCCGGCAGGTATCATCAAGATGCTTGACTTAAGAAGACCGATCTACCGTGGAACAGCAGCTTACGGACATTTCGGACGTACAGACTTAGACCTTCCGTGGGAGGCAGTTGATAAGGCTGATACATTAAAGAAATATCTATAAGGAAATAAATTTCCTCGAAATAAATTTCCTCGAAATAAATTTCCTCGAAGATTTTAAGTGAAAAGACAGATCCGGTTTCACAAAAAGTTTAGACAATTTTATATAAAATAAATGGGATTTGTATTTTTTCATGTTATAATAGGTCATAAAGGTATTTTTATGAAATCATAAAGATGCTTTTATGACCATTTTTTATGGCAGGGAGATTACAATGAAACTGAAATCCAAAATTATTATTTCTTTTTGTATTATTATTTTTGTCCCGATCGTGCTGATGATGGCGGCACTTTTCAGTTTTCAGCGTATCCAGGTAAAAGCGATTGAGCAGACTTATGGGATCACGGAAAATAATTATAGTTATTTTTCAAATTCCATGCAGCTTCTGAGCCGCTTTACCAAAGAATGTTTCAAAGAACTGAAGGATACGGCGAAGGATGATCCGGCGCGGCTGGAAGATCAGGATTATTTAGATGAACTTAATCAGACTTTAGAGGAGAAGAGTTCTTATCTGATCGTAAGAAAAGATAAGGAGCTGATTTACATTGGCGAGGATGCAAGTATTTCACTTCTGACACAGCTGCCATCCTATGGGGATACTGTGAAAGATGAGGATGCCGGAACTTACATTGACGGTGATGAACAGGTACTGATCAAGCAGATCGATTTCCAGTTTCAGGATGGAAGTGCGGGAAGTGCATTTATCGTTACAATTTTAGAGGAGACTGTTCCTGAGGTAAAGAAACTGCTCATTGATGTATTAGTTTCCATTATTCTCATTCTAGTGCTGACAGCGACAATGTTAACCATCTGGATGTATACGAGCATGATCAATCCGATCAGAAAACTGCAGACGGCAGCACAGAATATCAAAGATGGTAATCTTGATTTCTCCGTGGAATCGGACAGCAAGGATGAGATCGGTGAACTCTGCAGATCGTTTGAGGAGATGCGTCTGCGCTTAAAAGACAATGCGGAGGAAAAGATCGAGGGTGAAAAAGAAAATAAGACACTGATCAGTAATATTGCGCATGATTTAAAGACACCGATCACAGCAGTAAAGGGATATGCGGAAGGACTTATGGATGGTGTAGCTGATACACCGGAGAAACGGGATAAATATATCCGCACGATCTATAATAAGGCAAACGAAATGGATACACTTTTAAATGAGTTGACATTGTATGCTAAAATTGATACAAATCGTATTCCATATAATTTTGCAAAAATTAACGTATCAGAATATTTTAATGACTGCGTAGAGGAGATCGGGCTTGACCTCGAGACAAGAAATATCAGGCTTGCTTATTTTAATTATGTGGATGAAAATGTTCTGATCATTGCAGATCCGGAGCAGCTCCGCCGTGTGATCCATAATATTATAGGTAATTCCATCAAGTATCTGGATAAACAGCAGGGATTTATCAATATCCGTATCAAAGATGTCGGTGACTTTATCCAGGTGGAGATCGAGGACAACGGCAGAGGTATCTCTGCAAGAGATCTGCCATATATTTTTGACCGCTTTTATCGTGCGGATGCGTCGCGTAATTCTGCAACCGGTGGCAGCGGTATCGGTTTGTCTATTGTAAAGAAGATCATAGAAGACCACGGTGGAAAGATCTGGGCAACCAGTAAGGAAGCCATCGGAACAGTTATGTATTTTGTAATTCGTAAATATCAGGAGGTACCAAATGAGTAAGGTTTTGATTATTGAAGACGAGGTAGCAATCGCAGATTTAGAGAAAGATTATTTAGAATTAAGTGGTTTTGAGGTTGAGATCGAGAATGACGGGGTGGTCGGGTTAAAACGTGCACTCTCGGAAGATTTTGATATGTATATCTTAGATCTGATGCTGCCGGGGATTGACGGATTTGAGATCTGTAAACAGATCAGAGAAGAAAAGAATACACCGATACTTATGGTATCTGCCAAAAAAGATGATATTGACAAGATCAGGGGACTCGGACTCGGTGCAGATGATTACATTACAAAGCCGTTTTCACCGAGTGAGCTTGTCGCACGGGTCAAAGCACATCTTGCCCGCTATGAACGGCTGATCGGAAGCAATATCGTGGAGAATGACGTCATTGAGATCCGTGGCATCCGTATCGATAAAACAGCGAGACGTGTCTGGGTGAATGGAGAAGAAAAGCAGTTTACGACCAAGGAGTTCGATCTTTTAACATTCTTAGCAGAGCATCCGAACCATGTGTTCACAAAGGAAGAACTTTTCCGTGAGATCTGGGATATGGAGTCGATCGGAGATATCGCAACCGTGACTGTGCATATCAAAAAGATCAGGGAAAAGATTGAGATGAATACCAATAAACCCCAGTATATAGAGACTATTTGGGGTGTCGGATACCGCTTTAAACTATAGCTGATGTGAGCTTTGATGAAGTTGAGACGATTATTAAGAAAAATGAGCCTGCAATGGCATAAATATCAGAATAAAATAATTTAAAAAGTCAGGGCGGCAGATCAGTAATGATTTGCCGCCTCTTTTGAAGTTTATACTGATACATCAATAGAATTACGAACGATTCTATTACTATCATCATAAAAATATGGTTATAATACTTGAGTATGATCAAAAAGTGAATTACAATGTGCGTATAATTATAAATTATAGAGTTGAGATATATGCGTATAATCTGAAGAGACTATGATTTTAAAGAGAAAAATATAAATAAAATGCGGCAATTCATAAATATTTATTTGGGGAAATATACGATTTTGCAGGGGAAGTGAGAAATGTAAATATTTCAAAAGGAAACTTTCGATTTGCTCCAGTGATGTATTTACAAGCTGCAATCGAAAATGTTGAGAAGATGCCACAGTCAACATTTGATGAAATTGTTGAAAAATATGTTGAGATGAATATAGCTCATCCGTTTCGGGAAGGTAACGGTCGAAGCACTAGGATATGGCTTGATTTAATTCTGAAAAGAGAATTGAATCAGGTTATTGATTGGAGTGTTGTAGATAAGGAAGATTATTTGTTAGCAATGGAAAGAAGCCCAATCAAAGATATTGAAATAAAATATATTTTGAAACAGGCTTTAACAGATAAGGTTGACGATAGAAAAGTTTATATGAAAGGCATAGATCATAGCTATTATTATGAAGGTTATGTGATATACAAAGCTGAGGATTTATAGAAGCGTTACAGTTCACACCCACATTTATACCAAAATAGGATAGCACTGATCCGTAAAAGGGTATATAATAAAGAAGTTCGGGCTCTGACAAAGTCAGTCATCCGGATGAAATAAAGGATAAGCGAGGAAACAAAAGATGGGTAACTATGAAAAACCAACTGTCATAGTGACAGGAGAAAATATAGAAGGTGTGTATCTTGCAAGCGGAGATCACCCGGAGCAGTGCAGATTTGGAAGAACAGAAGCATCGGCTGGTTCGGATGTATGTCAGGAATGTTCCAAGAGTGGCGGAAAGCGTTCCACTCCGCTGCCGGGAGAAGAGTCCGCAAGGAGAGAGGATTTTGTAAGCTGCGTGGATAATATGCCGGTCAAATAGTAGAAATGAGGAACAGTATGCAGCCAGCGATCATTTATGAAGATGAAGATATTATCGTCTGCAAAAAGCCGGCAGGCGTGGCAACACAGACAAAACGTATCGGACAGGCGGATATGGAGAGCCTGCTTAAAAACTACCGGGCATCCAAAGGAGAAACACCTTATATCGGTGTGGTGCACCGTCTGGACCAGCCGGTCGCAGGAGTCATGGTATTTGCTAAAAATAAAGAGTCAGCATCGGATTTGAGCCGTCAGATCAAAACAAAACTGACAGACAAATACTATTATGCCATGACGGACGGAGTGCCGGAAGAGAAAAAGGGAACCTTAGAGGATGATCTTTTGCAGAATGGACAGACAAACACATCTGAGGTGGTAGAGAGAGGAACTTTGCAGGCAAAACATGCAAAACTTTCCTATGAAGTAATTGAGCAGAATGGGAGAAATGCCATTTTACGAATAAAGCTTGATACCGGACGTCATCATCAGATCCGCGTACAGCTTGCACATGCAGGAATGCCGATCGTCGGGGATAAAAAGTATAATTTCAAAGAAAATATTACCCCGTCAGGAAAACAGCTTGCACTATGTTCTTTCAAGATCGCATTCCGTCATCCAAAGACACATAGAAAACTGGAGTTTGAAATTGACAAGCCTTTTGGTTTATCATAAAATAAATCCAAAGGTTTTTAAAGAATAAGGAGATTTATCATGGCAAAGGACAAGAAGTTAGTAGAGGCAATCACTTCCATGGAGGAAGATTTTGCCCAGTGGTATACAGACGTGGTCAAAAAAGCGGAACTAATCGATTATTCATCCGTAAAGGGATGTATGATCCTTCGTCCGGCGGGTTACGCGATCTGGGAGAATATCCAGCATGAATTAGACCGCCGTTTCAAAGAGACAGGCGTTGAAAATGTATATTTACCGTTGTTTATCCCGGAGAGTCTGTTAGAGAAAGAAAAAGATCACGTGGAAGGGTTTGCACCGGAAGTTGCATGGGTTACTTACGGCGGCTTAAATCAGCTTCCGGAGCGTCTGTGTGTCAGACCGACTTCAGAGACATTGTTCTGTGATTTTTATAAAAATATTATCCAGTCTTACCGTGATCTGCCAAAGGTATATAACCAGTGGTGTTCTGTTGTAAGATGGGAGAAGGAAACACGTCCGTTCTTACGTTCCAGAGAGTTCTTATGGCAGGAGGGACATACCGCACATGCGACTGCAGAGGAAGCAGAGCAGAGAACCGTACAGATGTTAAATGTCTATGCGGATTTCTGTGAGGATGTACTTGCAATGCCGGTTATCCGTGGACAGAAGACAGAAAAAGAAAAATTCGCAGGCGCAGATGCAACTTACACGATCGAAGCGCTGATGCATGATGGAAAAGCATTGCAGTCAGGAACCAGCCATAACTTTGGCAATGGATTTGCAAAAGCATTTGGCATTCAGTACACTGATAAGGACAACAAACTTCAGTATGTATATCAGACATCCTGGGGTATGACAACACGTCTGATCGGTGCGATCATCATGGTACACGGAGATGATTCAGGACTTGTGCTGCCACCGCGTATTGCTCCGGTACAGGCTATGGTCATCCCGATCCAGCAGCAGAAAGATGGTGTGCTTGACACCGCAAAAGAAGTCTGCGAGCGTATCGGAAAAGTCTGCCGTGCAAAACTTGATGATTCTGACAAGAGTCCGGGATGGAAATTCTCCGAGCAGGAGATGAGAGGTATTCCGGTTCGTATCGAACTTGGACCAAAGGATATTGCAGCAGGCAAATGTGTGATTGTGCGCCGTGATACCAGAGAGAAGATCGAGGTTGCATTAGATGAGCTTGAAGCAAAACTTCCGGAGTTATTAGAGCAGATCCAGAAAGATATGTTTGAGCGTGCAAAGGCACACAGAGATGCACATATCTGGGATGCACATAACTACGAAGAGTTTACAACAATCGCAAATGAGAAACCGGGCTTTATCCGTGCAATGTGGTGTGGAGATCAGGCATGTGAGGATAAGATCAAAGAAGATCTTGCAGTGACATCACGCTGTATGCCGTTTCATGATCAGGAACATATCTCAGATGTATGTGTATGCTGCGGAAAACCGGCTCACAAATTAGTATATTGGGGTAAAGCATACTAAAAAATAAAAACAGAACCGCAAAGTGATTCAGCGAATATAGACAGATTCGCTGAATCATACGGTTCTGTTTACTTTTAACATAAAATGGAAACGATTCCGGTAGCGTTTTTACAATGGGATCATAAGACCTGCAGAAAGTACATGTAACACAAAATATTATTTTTTCAGGGGGATGGGAGAAGATGATAGAAAAGTATTATGATGGTGCGATAGAACAGGTGGCAGCCGGTTTGGGAACTGTGGAAAAGAACCATCTTCTGGTCAGATACAGTGGACAATTTTCCATAGAAGAATTAAGTTATACAGATCAGCTGGAGAAAATGGAGAATATTTTCGTACAGATGCACGAATTTGAACCGGGTGAGATCACCAGTGCATATGAGCCGTATCTTACCATGATCTGTGATGGCTTCAGGCGGTATATGACGGGTACATTCGAAGAATTTATGGAAGAATGTGATGTGTATTATCTGCACCGGCCGGTACTGCTTGGCTATTTTAACCGGGGATATGCAAAAAGGGAAGAGATCATTTTGCTCGATGAGGTGGCATATGAACAGGAGCGCATGCTAGCGGCACTTGAACGTATGCTGTATGCCATTGCAGACAGGCATCCGGTTCTTCTTATTTTGAACCGTTTTCAGCTGGCCTCAAAAAGTACGATGCAATTGACAGCGCGAATTTTAAAAGCCGAGAACAGCAATATAGGTCTTGTGCTTGGGGTCAGTGATATTCAGGCAATGCCGGAGTTTTTAGTGCCGGACTGGGAGATGCTTTACGAGACATTAGATGATGGCAGCAAGATTTACCATATCGGAAATTCCGGCAGGAAAAAAGAAGAAATCGCAGATGATGGAAAATATGCTGACTACGGAAGCGAAAAGGTCTACCGCAAACTGCAGAATATGGTGGAATTTCTTGATTTTGACCAGGCAGCATATTATCTGGAGGTTATAGAGCGAAAGATAAAATTTGATAATCTCTTTGTCGATGATCCTGCGCGTTTTCGCATGTGGCTTTTATTTGCAAAAGTTTCCATTTTAAGGAAGGATATTCCCAAAGCTCTTGAGATCTGCGAGGATTTAGAAAAAATTCATCTTGCCGGAAGGGAAGATGAGTGTGCATATGAGCAGGACTATCTGATCGCAACTGCGTATATGTATCAGGGAAAATTAAAAGAAGCCTTAGAGATGGCAGGCGAAACATATCGTATTGCAGAAAAAATATCGGATGATTACCGGAAGTTTTTATCCGAGTTACTCAAAACCCAGATACAGATGTCCGGCTGGTATAACATATTTTTCTGTGCGCAGGATGTAAAAATAGAGAAAAGCCTGACCGAAAATCTGATCCGCTACAATTACCGCAATCATCTGGCACATGTATATATTTATGCATATGACAATAAGCCGGAAATCGTCGAGAAGGCGAATCAGTCTGAAGAACTTCTGATCTACTTCAGCAAGGGAATACGTATTGCCAAAGAAATCGAAAATGAACATCTGATCAACACGGCATACCAGAAAAATATCATGCTTTCGTCGACAAATGGCATGTATGAAATTTCCCTGCTTTATTCGGTGCGCACGTATGAAGCATTGAAAGATAAAAGATCAATCCAGGCAGGCCGTATCTATTCGGGAATTGCATATAATTTATGTGCGATCGGTGAAAATGAACGTGCAATGGCGTATTACACGCATGCCATCCGTCTGTTTTATTATCTGAGGGAGCCGGGAGATATTGCAGAAGTGCAGTATAATATGTCTTTAAACTGCATTATGTGCGGTCAGTATGAAAAGGCGGAATTTTATCTGACACAGTGCATGAAGGCTGTGGAACGTCTGCATTTAAACAGTCTGAGGGTATGCAATCTGTCAAAATTATATGGACTTCTTGCACTTGTGTCTGTTTTAGAGGGCAACAGGTTTAATTGTGAGCGCTACTTAAATAATTGCAGACAGTTTTTAAATTACGTTATAGAAAAAGAAAAGATGGGAGATGGGTTTGGAACTGTCCATGATTATGCGAAAGTTGATGACGACATGTTTTTATATACATTTTCCCGCGGATTGCTTGCCGTATACGATAGAGATTATGAAAAAGCTGACTTAGATTATGAAAAAGCGGAGAATTATCTGAGATGCTCCGAGGGAAATCAGTTTTTCAGCTATGCACTTTTCCGGAAAAAGCGAATGGAGTGTTTCAATCATCTTGGAAATAAAAAAGGGGAAGTAAAACAAAAGAACATACTGGAGGAATACGAAAACAAACATTTTAACACTTATGGAAAGCTGGCAGAAAAAATTATGGATACCCTGCCGCCTTTAGATGATGAGGATGGGAAGAAGGAGATTTCCGTACAGGAATTAGATGCGCTTCTCTGGCAGGAAAGTATGGTGCTTGCTTATAAGAGTAAAAAACACCAGCTGGATTTTATTTTAACCTGGCAGAAACTGATCGACGTGACCGGAGTCAGTGCAGAAGAAATGATCGATGCGGTCATGAAAACGTTTTTAAATCATTTTAATGTGGATTGCGCGGTATATGCGCGCTGTATGGAGAGACAGACGCAGGTATTATACAATAATACAGGGATAGAATTAAACGACGGGCAGACGGGCAGGATCATTGCTTCCCTGAAACGGAATCCGGGAGGTTATGCAATCTCGAAGATCAGCAGCAATTATAATGAGCACCAGGATATCACATCATTATTTGGTGAGGATGATGTGTGTTCTTTAGTGGCAGTACCGTATTTTAACAATTCAAAACTGGAAAATTTCCTGATCGCCTATGTGAGGATGAAGGATAACTGGCATTCTTCCGTAAACAGATATATGTTAGATGAAGATGACTTAAACATGTATCAGCTTTTGTTCCGGGAGGTAAAATACTCTTTGAACCGTCTGGACGCATATGATAAAATATACGAGATGAACAATAAACTTTATCTTTCTGCAGTTACAGACCAACTGACTGGAATTTACAACAGAGAAGGGTTTTACCGGAGAATCAAAGCCCTGATGGATGAATTCCTGGGAGGAAAACGAAAACCGGAACTGGGACTGATGTTTATTGATCTCGATAATTTTAAACATTATAATGATACTTACGGTCATGATGTCGGAGATCTGGTTTTAAAGGAAATGGCAGACATTTTCTCGGGTCTGTGTGAAAAACAGGGATTTGTATGCCGCTACGGCGGGGATGAATACATTATCGTATTTTTTACTGCAGACGAAGAAAAACTTACAGAGACAGCAGAGCTGATCTATAAAAAGATCGATCAGGCAGACGGTTTTGAAGGAGCGATTTCTGAGAAACTGAAAAAACAGATTTCTATCAAAAAAGAGCAGCGTATTTCCTGTTCCATTGGAATCGTGTCGGCGAAAGACGTTCATGACGAGGAAGAAATCAACCAGATGATCAAGCGGGCGGATGATCTGCTCTATTCGATCAAGACAACAAAAAAGGGAACTTACCGTATATGAAAATCGTTTTGCCGGAAAAAGTAAATTTTATCATAGAAACATTAGAAGAACATGGCTATGAAGCGTATGCAGTCGGCGGCTGTGTGCGCGACACCATGTTACACCGCACACCGGGGGACTGGGATATCACGACACAGGCGAAACCGGAGCAGGTTAAAGAAATATTTGCCGAAAAAAAGATCCATACCATTGATACCGGGATACAGCATGGAACAGTCACCGTGATGGTGGAACATGAGGGATTTGAAGTGACAACTTACCGGATCGACGGTGAATATGAGGATGCAAGACACCCGAAAAACGTGCAGTTCACGGCGAGTCTGCTGGAGGATTTAAAACGGCGTGATTTTACAATCAATGCCATGGCATATAATGACAAAAACGGTCTGGTCGATGCATTTGACGGTGTGGGTGATTTAGAGCGCGGCGTGATACGATGCGTGGGATGTGCCACAGAGCGTTTTTCGGAAGATGCGCTTAGGATGCTTCGTGCCGTGCGTTTTGCTGCACAGCTTGGATTTGCGATTGAGGAAGAGACAAAAAAGGCGATGGTAAAACTTGCACCGAATATTGCAAAAGTCAGTGCGGAACGGATACAGACCGAATTGGTAAAATTAATTACCTCTGCACATCCGGGCGAGATCAAAACAGCATGGGAGACAGGTCTTACAGCAGTATTTCTGCCGGAGTTTGACCGTATGATGGAGACACCCCAGAATACAAAACATCACTGTTATTCGGTCGGGGAACATACCGTGGCAGCGTTAAATCATATCGTCGGGGATAAGGTGCTGCGTCTTACCATGTTGCTGCATGATGTGGCAAAACCTGCGTGCAGGACCACGGATGAGTCCGGCAGCGATCATTTTTACGGACATCCGAAGGAAGGCAGTGAGATCGCACGAAAGATCCTGCGCCGGTTAAAGTTTGACAATGATACGACGGATAAGGTGTGCCGTCTGGTGTGCTGGCATGATGATAATCCGCCTCTTTCAGAGAAAAATATTAGAAGAGCAGTAAGCAGGATCGGAGTGGAACAGTATCCGGCATTGTTTGCGGTAAAACGTGCAGATATCCTGGCACAGAGCGAATACCAGAGGGGAGAAAAGTTAGCATACGTGGATGGATATGAGGCATTATACCGGGATATTTTAGAAAAAAATCAGTGCCTTACGATACGGGACCTGGCAGTCAATGGAAGTGACCTGATCGCTGCCGGGATGAAACCGGGAAAAGAGATCGGGGAAACATTAAAAGGTCTTTTGGAACTGGTGCTTGATGAACCGGAGCTGAATACAAAAGAAAGACTATTGGAGAGAATCTGTAGTCATGAATGAACAAACCCTCTCATATGATGAAGAGACACGGTGGTAAGACCGTAATCAATCATATGGGGGGCGTTTTTTTGTATAATCGACCGGAACAGGTATTAGAACAATACGAACTGGAAGTAAAATCCATCTCAAGAGGACGGGACAGCTATCAGTGTGATACCGAACAGGGACCAAAAATATTGCGTGAATACAGAGGTTCGAAAGAACGGGCAGAGTTTTTAGCAGATATGCTGGATCATCTTGATAGACAGGGAAGAACTGTGGAAACGATAATGCGCACAAAAGAGGGCGAGCCGTTTTCTGTGAATGAGGAGGAAACAAAATACATATTATATCAGGCGTATCCGGGTGCAGAATGTGATACGAAAAACAGGTCAGATATGTTTAGCGCAGTAAAAGAACTTGCGCTGCTGCATCAGTCTGCACAGAATTATGAGGGCAGTGTACCGGAGTTTTTACGATCGGGACAGAACAGTCTGTTAATGCTTTATGAAAAAAGAAACCGTGAGTTAAACAAAGTAAAGAATTATATCCGTGCAAAAAAGAAAAAAAATGATTTTGAGATGATGTTTGCGGTCTGGTATCCGGAATATGTGAAAAAAGCGAAAGAGACAACGGATATTTTAAAGGATCTTGGACGGCAGGAGAAACTGATCGGATTCTGTCATGGTGACTATAACCAGCACAATGTTATTTTCTCACAGGAAGGAATTGCAGTCGTTCATTTTGAAAATTTCCTGTATCAGGAGAGAGTCGGGGATCTTGCAAACTTTATCCGGAAAATGATGGAAAAGAATAACTGGAATGCAGGACTTGGCATGGATCTGATACGTAATTATGACCGGGTAAAAAAGCTGTCGCCGGAAGAACTGAAATATCTGTATGTTTATCTTGCATATCCGGAAAAATTCTGGAAGATCGCAAACCGTTATTATAATTCACATAAAGCATGGCTGTCAGGGAGAAATATAGAAAAATTAGAGAAAGTCATTGCGCAGGAAGATGCAAGGGAACAGTTTTTACAGATGCTCTTCCACTTTACCGTGTAGATAGTTTGCGGTATAATTATTTGCACAATATTTTAGAAAGCAGGAGAGCACATGAAGATAAAATACAGGATTATTTTGCTGCTTGCAGCAATGATCATGCTGTTTAGTGCATGCGGAAAGAAGAATACGGTTGTAACCGGGCGTTATTATTACCCGGATCAGGAGAAAGATGCCAAAACGGAGGATGTTTCGGATGATGCAAATGAGTCGGTGGAGGCAACCGGGGAAGATGTGGTCGGAACAGACCAGTTCCTGATCAGATCGAATGATATGCAGGCAGAATGTCTGACATTAGAGCAGATCGCATCCGGTAAAGAATATGTGTATTATTACACAATCGCAACCAGATTTCTCGATAAATATGGAAACCGCACAGCGGTGTCTTATTTTGAACCCGGCAGAGTGATCACGGTGGGAGAAAAAGATGATCAGGGAAAGATCACGCAGGTGCAGATTTCCGATGCTGTCTGGGAATATCCGGATGTATCACGTTATTCGGTGGATATGGATCGGAGGATTTTTAAGATCGGAGATGAACGGTATTCCTATGATGCAGATCTTTATATCTGTGAAGATGATGTGAGAAAGCAGTTATCAGATCTGACCGATTTAGATACACTGCGGGTGACCGGTATAGGAAAAAAAATGATCTCCATTGTTGTCACAACCGGACATGGGGAACTTGCGCTGACGAATACAGAACTTTTTGAGGGAAGTTTTATCCAGATCGGAAGCAAAATATTTGCGGAAGTGACCAAAGATATGACGATGGAACTGCCGGCAGGAACTTATACTGTGACTGTGGCAAATAACGGATATGGCGGAAGTACAGATCTTACGATCGAGAGCGGACAGAAAGAGACACTTGATCTTAACACTTTAAAGGGTGAGGGACCAAAGTTTGGAAATATTTTATTTGCTGTGGATGTGGAGGATGCAATCATTCAGATTGATGGAAAAGTGATCGACACCGAGGAGGCAGTTCCGATCCAGTATGGAGTGCACAGTCTTGCTGTTACAGCTCCCGGATATGATACTTACAATAAGAAGCTGTTTGTTAATTCAAAAGAGGCAACGATCGTGATCGGAATGTCCGGTGATGGAAGTGGAACAGAAAGCACCACGGAAGAGACAGAAACAGAAAATACAGCGGATTCCGTGACGAACGAAACAGATACTACGACAGATGGAGCGGCAGGGAGCCTTGCGGGAAGTCTTGCAGGAAGCCATACAGCTGGGGAAAGCAGCGGAACAACTGCCGGAACTTCTGTGGGAAGCAGCACTGGAACCTCGACGGGGGATTCACTGGAAAACAGCAGCGGAATTTTGACGGATGGGACTTCGGGAACCGGCAACGGGGATGGCACATCAACGGGCAGCAGTACGGATTATCTCTCTACTCTGTCAGAACTTTTGTCAACGTTATCCGGAAACAGTAATTAAAAAGGACAGAATTGTACAAATTTAGCATGGAATAGTACTTGAAAAACAAGTTTGTTATCGCTAATATAAAGACAGAATCATAAGTATGGGAGGAAAGAAAAATGGGATACAAAGAAAATTATGAGAGCTGGCTGAATAATCCTTACTTTGATGAGGATACCAGAAATGAACTGAAAAATATTGCGGGAAACGAAAAAGAGATCGAAGACCGTTTTTATATGGATCTGGAATTCGGTACGGCAGGACTCCGTGGTGTGATCGGAGCCGGAACCAACCGTATGAATATTTACACCGTACGCAAGGCTACACAGGGACTTGCAAATTATATCAGCAAGGTAAACGGGCAGAAGCGCGGAGTTGCGATCGCCTATGATTCCCGCCACATGTCACCGGAATTTGCAGATGAAGCAGCACTCTGCCTGGCAGCAAACGGAATCAAAGCATATGTATTTGAATCTTTAAGACCAACCCCGGAACTTTCCTATGCAGTACGTAAATTAGGCTGTATTGCCGGAATCAATGTGACAGCAAGCCACAATCCACCGGAGTACAATGGATATAAAGTATACTGGGAGGATGGTGCACAGATCACACCTCCGCATGATACCGGAATCATGGATGAAGTAAAAAAAGTAACCGATTATGCAACAGTAAAGACCATGCCGCTTGATGAGGCAAAAGCAGCAGGACTTTATCAGGTGATCGGAGCAGATATCGACGATCCTTACATTGCTGAATTAAAGAAACTGGTTCTGCATCAGGACTGCATTGATAAAGTGGGCGGAGAGTTAAAGATCGTTTATACACCATTACATGGAACAGGAAATATTCCGGTACGCCGTGTATTAAAAGAGCTTGGCTTCAAAAATGTATATGTTGTTCCGGAGCAGGAGCTGCCGGATGGTGATTTTCCGACGGTAAGTTATCCGAACCCGGAAGCAGCAGAAGCATTTGAACTTGGACTTGCCCTTGGCAAAAAAGTAGATGCAGACTTAATTCTTGCGACAGATCCGGATGCAGACCGTCTCGGTGTGTATGTAAAGGACAGCAAAACAGGAGAATATCACAGCTTAACCGGTAATATGTCAGGATGCCTGATCGGTGATTATGTGATCGGACAGCGCAAAGAGCGTGACGGAAGCCTTCCGGCTGACGGTGCATTTATCCGTTCTATCGTTTCTACGAATATGGCAGATGCGATCGCTGACTATTATGGAATCGAGCTGGTAGAAGTGCTGACCGGATTTAAATTTATCGGTCAGAAGATCTTGGAATTTGAGAAAACAGGAAAAGGAACCTATCTGTTTGGTATGGAAGAAAGCTATGGCTGTCTGACAGGAACCTATGCGAGAGATAAAGATGCGATCGTAGCATCCATGACACTCTGTGAAGCAGCCGCTTACTATAAGACAAAGAACATGACATTGTGGGATGCAATGCTTGCAATGTATGAGAGATACGGCTATTACAAAGATGATGTGACATCCATCACCTTAAAAGGTATCGAGGGCCTTGCAAAGATTCAGGAGATCATGAATACACTGCGTGATCAGGCACCACAGGAGATCGGTGATTATAAAGTGACTGCAATCCGCGACTATAAGAAAGACACTGTTACAGATCTTGCAACCGGTAAGGTTACACCGACAGGACTTCCATCTTCTAACGTTCTTTACTACGAGATGACAGATGGTGCGTGGGTATGTGTAAGACCATCCGGTACAGAGCCGAAAGTAAAATTTTATCTGGGTGTAAAGGGAACTTCCCTTGCAGATGCTGACAAAAAATCATCCGATTTATCAAAAGCAGTACATGCGATGATCGATAAAATGCTTTAATCATAATCCTGAACGGAAAATGTATGTAAAAATGCCCATATTTAGGGGATTTTCCTTGACAACAGAAGTAAAAACAAGTATAAATAATGAAGTAGGTATTACAGTGTACGGATATCCGTCAGGGATTGGTGCATCAGAAGACCGCAAAATTAAATTTACTGTGAAAATCCAGAGGAGGAATTTTTAACATGAACAAAGCAGAATTAGTTGCAGCAATGGCTGAGAAAACTGAATTAAGCAAAAAAGACGCAGAAGCAGCATTAAAAGCTTTCACAGACGTTGTAGCTGAAGAATTAAAAAAAGGTGAGAAGATCCAGTTAGTTGGATTCGGAACATTTGAAGTATCTGAGAGAGCAGAGAGAACAGGAAGAAACCCACAGAGCGGTAAAGAGATGGTTATTCCGGCTTCTAAAGCTCCAAAATTCAAAGCTGGTAAGGCTTTAAAAGATATGGTTAACGCATAATCATAACAGAAAAGATTCTAAGCGGGTTCCGGTTGCGGAATCCGCTTTTTAATGTAATAGGAAATTCCCTATTACACAAAAAGCCCTCCGGGCGGGATGCGCATCTCGCGGAGAAGAAGTTAGCTGTAAACAGCACCACTCGAGCGCGAAAGAGTCGCAAGCGGCTCTTTGTTCATTGCATTTTATGAATAAGAGGAGGATTATATAATGAGACTTGATAAATTTTTAAAGGTATCCCGTCTGATCAAACGCCGTACGGTGGCAAATGAAGCGTGCGATGCAGGAAGGGTATCGGTAAATGGAAAACCGGCAAAGGCATCGGTTAATGTCAAAGTCGGAGATATTATTGAGATCGCATTTGGAACGAAAACCGTAAAAGTGCGTGTGCTTGATCTGTTGGATACAACAAAAAAAGAACAGGCAAAAGATTTATTTGAATATATAGCATAAAAACAAAGACCTTCTAATATATTTAGAAACGGTGATAGATATTTCCGCTAATAAGTATCAGGAGGTCTTAGGATGGATGATAGAAATACAAATGTGACAAAGTCACATAAAGTACTGCTTGCAAACCGCAAAAGCGGGGCTTTTTCCGGAGTTGTGGACGTGTTGTCATTTGATGTGGCAGAAATTCTGTTAGAGACAGAACTGGGTATGCTTTTGATAAAAGGGCACGATCTCCATGTGAATCGTCTGACTTTGGAAAAAGGCGAAATTGATATTGAAGGAAGAATCGATTCCCTGACTTATTCCGATATCAAAAGTGCAGGAAAACAGGCAGAATCTATTTTAGGGAGATTGTTTAAATGATGGCTGTCAGCGCGGCGATCAGTGAACAGGCAGCCTCACTTGGAGTATCCATACTGATTGGCGGAGCATTGTTTCTTTTGTATGATATCCTGCGTATTTTTCGCAGAATCGTGCCCCATGGGAATTTCTGGATCGGCATGGAGGATTTTGTATACTGGATCTGCTGTACGGCAGTGGTTTTTGTGATGCTGTATCGGGAAAATGACGGCATGGTGAGAGGATTTTCCATAGGTGGAATCGTGCTTGGCATGCTGCTCTACTATCTTCTGTTCAGCCGTTTTGTCATACGGATCAATGTGATGGTCTTTGGGGCGGTTTTTGGTCTGCTCGGCAAAATGTTTGGTACTATTTTACTACCAGTCAGAAAACATGGGAAAAAAATTATACATTTTTTCAGAAAACGATTGAAAAAAGTGTGCAGAGCAGTTAAAATTGGGTTATGTAAACTATAGTCTGACGGTATGTTTGCGAAAAACAGTCAGGACAGCGGTATATCAGATGGAAGGAAACAGATATGGCAGGTAGGGGACATCGAAAAAAGAATAATAACAGAGCAGGCAAGCTTTGTATTGGATTGATCGTCATTGCATTTGTTGCGGTAATGTCTGTTCAGATCATCCGGGTTTACCAGAAGGATCAGGAGTACATACAGCAGGAAGCATCACTCCAGAAGCAGTTAGAGGATGAAACTGCAAGGGGAGAACAGCTGAGCAATTATGAGACATATACAAAGTCCCAACAGTATGTGGAAGATACTGCAAAGAGTAAATTAGGACTTGCCTATGATAATGAGATCATCTTCAAGGAAGCGAAAAAATAGATTACAGATAATGATTAAAAAACAGTTCCATGATGTGCGGATAACGCATCTGGAACTGTTTTTTTGTTTACTTATTTTGCGATAGCGTCGATTTTTTCAAGTTCTTCTTTGGAGAAAGAAGTATGTCCGATGATACCGATATTGTCTAAGATCTGTTCCGGTTTTGAGGCACCGATCAGAACACTTGTCACATGATCGTCCTTTAAGATCCAGCTTAATGCCATCTCTGCAAGTGTCTGACCACGTTCTCCTGCCAGTTCATTTAATGCTTTGATCTGAGCCAGGCGTTCCGGCGTTAAGGAAGATTCATGTAAAAAGCGGCCGTCCTTTGCAATACGGCTGTCTGCCGGGATACCGTTTAAGTAGCGGTTGGTCAGCATACCCTGGGCTAAAGGTGAGAAGGCGATGATACCTTTATGAAGATCATGCGCAGTTTCCTTTAGGCCGTTATTTTCGATGGTACGGTCAAAGATCGAATAGCGGTTCTGGTTAATGATGAACGGGCATTTTAAGTCATTTAAGATAGCTGCCGCTTTCTTTAAGGTTGGTCCATCATAGTTAGAAAGTCCGGCATAAAGTGCCTTACCGCTTTTTACGATGGAATCAAGAGCCCCCATTGTCTCTTCAAGCGGTGTTTCCGGGTCCATGCGGTGATGGTAGAAAATATCGACATATTCAAGTCCAAGTCTCTTTAAGCTCTGGTCTAAACTTGCGATCAGATATTTACGGCTTCCCCAGTTGCCATAAGGTCCCTCCCACATATCATAACCGGCTTTTGTACTGATCAAAAGCTCATCACGGTAAGGCATAAGATCATCTTTTAAGATCTGACCGAAATTGCGCTCTGCACTTCCGTAGGCAGGACCGTAATTGTTGGCGAGATCAAAGTGGGTAATGCCGTGATCAAAGGCGGTGCGGCACATTGCCTTCATGTTGTCATAACATCCGGTATCACCGAAATTGTGCCATAATCCCAAAGATACGACCGGAAGTTTTAATCCGCTTGCTCCACAGCGGTTATACTGCATGGTTTCATAACGTTTACTGTCTGCTGTATACATTTTATTCCTCCCATGAAACGTTTTATATAAGATGTAATAATGAATTATACCATATAACGTGAATAAGGTGTGATGGCATTTTGAAATTCCTAAAAATAATCAACTGTTTTGAACTCCCTCGAAAGGATATCAAAAAAGGAATTTTGGCGAAAACTTTTTTGAAACCGGGCTTTTCTTTGACAAAGATTTTTGTTCCTGACTCCTATAATGGGATGCACCCGAAAAAATCAGCCGGATGAGATCCGGTGGATGGCGGGGAAAATAAGAAAGTGTAAGGAGACAGTAAATGAAAAAGACCAGAATCAGACAAATGATATTCAGTATACTTGGGAGCCTGGTATGCAGTGTCAGTGTGATGGGATGTTATCCGCTTGTGCCCGCATATTTTACGGCACTCTATTTAGAGCAGGTAAACGGAGTCATGCTGCTTGCGTTTATGTACATAGGAATGACCATATTTATGCCGCTTACCGCTGCGGTAAAATATGGAGTAACACTGATCGTTATGATTGGTGCTGTAAAGCTGATCGAATGGGCAAATGAAGGATGTCCTGCATTTTTAGCAGGTGTGATGGCGGGGCTTACCACACTGATCTTATCGTTTTGCGGGAGTCTTCTGGAATGGAAAAACCAGCCGGCTGGTGCGGCGGTATTTTTAGAGTCTATATTTATATTTGGTGCAGTGATCCTTTTAAACCGCAGCATTCATTTCCTGATGGAGTGGACACCTGTGCAGCAGAAAACGGAGGATCTGCCGGAGACAGGAAATGGCGAGCGTTTAAAAAATTATGCGGAATCTTTCCAGGGACTATCTCAGATTTTCTTAAATATGAGCACAGGAAAAGAAAAATATGCAGCGGACGAGCTTGGCAGGGTACAAAATGAGCTGACCGGAAAAGTCTGTGCTTCCTGCGATTCCTGCACACTTTGCTGGGAGAGGGACTGCACACCGCTTTATGGGATTTTGTCCTCGATGATCACCTCAATCTGGCAGAAGGGGGAGCCGGGAGCAGAAAATGAGGCAGAACTGAAAAAGTATTGTGCAAAAAGCCGGGATATGGTGGAGGAGGCAGTACGTGTATTTGAACGTGTCAGTTTAAATCATGCATGGTACAACCGGCTTTTGGAAAACAGGCAGGTGATCGCGGAACAGCTTGATGCCATGGCATATATCATGCAGGACTGTGCAAGAGAAGAACGCGTGCTTGATGCGCAGGAGAGGAGGGCAATCTCCGAGATACGCTACCGCGCGAAAGAGAAGGGAATCTCGATTGAGGAGATTCATCTGATCGAGACATTAGATGGCAGGTTAAAACTGAGTGCGACTTTAAAAAGCAGAAGGGGAGGGTGCATTGCTTTAAAATCATTTGTGACCGCGGCAGAACATGCTTTAGGAAAGCAGATGCGTGCAGCGGCAGATACGAAAACTTTTATTTCGAGGGAACCGGTCAGTTATGTTTTTTATGAGGATACGGTGTACCGCAATGTGCAGGGAATTGCGAGAGTCAAAAAAGACGGGGCAAAAATATCGGGAGATAATTTTTCTTTTCTGGAGTTAGAGCGGGGGGAATTCCTTCTTGGACTTTCTGACGGCATGGGTTCCGGAAGCATGGCATGTAAAGAGAGTGAGATGGTATTAGACCTTGTTGAGCGTTTTTTAGAGGCAGGTTTTTCTGTGGAGACAGCAATCCGCATGATGAATTCTGCGATGGTCATGAAAGGAGCAGATGATCTGTATTCCACAGTTGATCTCTGCAAGATCAATCTGTATACAGGAATGGCAAGGTTATATAAGATCGGTGCGGCGGCAACTTTTATAAAGAGAGGAACAGAGGTGGAATGTATTGCTTCACAGAGCCTGCCGGTGGGAGCACAGGTACAGATGGATATTTCCATGCAGGAAACAAAACTCATGGGTGGTGATTTTGTTGTCATGGTAACGGATGGTGTGTTAGAATATCTGCATGTAAAGAAACCGGAGGATACCATGCAGGAGATCATAGAGAGCATACAGACGAATAATCCGGGGATACTGGCAAAGAAGATCATGGAGCGTGTGATGCTTTTTACGGGAGGAAAGGCTAAGGATGATATGACCGTGTTAGCGGCATGTATATGGGAAAAATAAATGACAGAAGATGTATTAAACTGGATCAAAAAAGAAAAACTGATGACAGAAGGGGATACCGTGATCGTAGGGCTGTCCGGTGGGGCGGATTCTGTGGCACTTTTGCTGGTGCTTTTGGAATTGCGCGAAAGAATCGGATACACGCTTTTGGCAATACATGTAGAGCACGGTATCCGGGGAGGAGAGAGCAGGAAGGATGCTGCGTTTGCAGAAGAACTCTGCAGACAAAAAGGGGTTCCATGCAGGATATGTCCGGTCAGTGTGCCGGAATATGCGGCTGCGGAGGGACTTGGCATTGAGGAAGCTGCGAGGATACTTCGTTATGACTGTTATCAAAAGGAGGCAGAGAAACTTAAGAAAAACGGAGCGGGACATGTCTGCATTGCCCTTGCACATCATGCAAATGACAATGCAGAGACGGTTTTGTTTCAGATGGCGAGAGGGAGCGGAATCCATGGAATGTGCGGAATGCACCCGAAGCGTGTACTTGCAGGAGATATTTCCATTGTGCGTCCGCTTCTTTGTGTTTCAAGAAAACAGATTGAGGAGTACCTTGATAAAGCCGGTCAGGAGTACCGGACAGATGGCACTAATCTGGATATAAATTACAGCAGAAACCGTATCCGTCACTGTGTTCTGCCGGAACTGTTAAAGGTCAATGAACAGTCGGTTTCCCATATCAATCAGAGTGCACTGCTTTTACAGCAGGCAGTTGATTATATGGAACAGGAGACTAAAAAGGCAATGCAGACATGCTGCGCTTTTACAGATGGCGCATATACTATTTTAAAAAATGAGTGGCAGCAGTATCCTGATATCATCCGGCAGGAGATCGTTCATGCGGTATTAGGAAAAGCATCTGGCAGCAGGAAAGATATCGGTATGGTACATGTGCAGGATGTCTGTGCCCTGATGGAAAAACAGACCGGACGTGAGATCATGCTTCCGTATCAGGTGACGGCATGCAGGGTCTATGAAGGGGTAAGACTGCGCCGTGGGGAAATCCAAAAGGATGCCGGGGGAGCATGGAAGAAGCTGGAACCTGAAGATAAAAACGAAAATGTCCGGCCGGTTTATAAGCTCACAGAGACAGATTTTGCAAAATTAGAAGCGGGAGAAACGGTAACGATCACATTGCCGGATGCCAGTGTGAGCCTCAGACTGCTTTTATTTTCGGGAAAAATTGACGAAATTCCTAAAAATCAGTATACGAAATGGCTGAATTATGATAGGATAGAATGTGGCTTGCAGTTTCGGAGCCGGGCATCCGGAGATTATCTGACGGTGGATGATGCAGGACACAAAAAGAAATTAAAGAGCTATTTTATTGATGAAAAAATACCGCAGATAAAAAGAGATCACATATGGCTTTTAGCGCAGCAGTCGCATGTGTTATGGGTCATTGGCGGGCGGATCAGTGCCGTCTGCAAAATAAAAGAAGATACAAAAAGGATCCTGGAAGTAAGGATCGACGGAGGAAATTATCGTGAAGATTAAAAACATTAATGTTCATTTTACGGAAGAAGAGATTGACAAGAAGATCAGGGAATTAGGTGCAAGGATCAGTGAGGATTACGCAGGGGAATCTGTATGTCTGATCTGTATTTTAAAGGGAGCATCTTTCTTTACCTGTGAGCTGGCAAAAAGAATCACCGTACCGGTGGAAGTGGAATTTATGTCAGTTTCCAGTTATGGTTCCGGCACAGAATCCAGTGGTATCGTAAAGATCGTACAGGATTTATCAACCAGTATTGAAGGAAAAAATGTTATTGTTGTTGAGGATATCATTGATACAGGAAGAACTTTAAGTTATCTTTTAGAGAATTTGAAAACAAGAAGTCCAAAGAGCGTTCGTCTGTGTACACTGCTTGACAAACCGGACCGCAGGGTTGTGGATGTAAAGGTTGACTATGTCGGATTTGAGATACCGGACGAGTTTGTAGTAGGTTATGGTCTTGATTATGATCAGCAGTACCGTAATCTGCCTTATATTGGATTTGTGGAGATAGAGGAATAAAGGAGAAAAAGGATTGAATAATAAGAGAAGCGGTTTTAGAGGATTTGGAGTATATCTGATATTAGTGCTTGCTGTCATTGCAATCTGGTACTGGCTCGACGGTAACAATGTGACCAATACTTATACGAGGCAGCAGTTTGAGACGGCGTTAGCAGAAGGTAAGGTGACACAGGTTAATGTGGTACCGAACCGTGAGGTGCCTACGGGAAGTGTGAACATTACATTCAGCGATTCGAGTACGCAGGTGATGCTTGTCTCTGACGTAGCAGAGATTGAGCAGTATATGCGGGAAGCCGGATTTAAGACCTATACGGTACAGAATCCGCCGGAGGAGAGCTGGCTTTTGACACTGCTTCCATATCTGATCATTTTTGCTGCGATGTTCATTTTCTTTATGATCATGACAAATCAGGCGGCAGCAAATTCAGGCGGCGGAAGCAAGATGATGAATTTTGGAAAGAGCCGTGCGAGAAGGATGAGTGATGATCCGGCGAAACGTGTGAAGTTCTCGGATGTGGCAGGACTGCAGGAAGAAAAAGAAGAGTTAGAAGAAATCGTTGATTTCTTACGCGCACCGAAGAAATATACACAGCTTGGTGCGAGAATCCCCAAAGGTGTACTTTTGGTGGGACCTCCTGGTACCGGTAAGACATTGCTTGCAAAAGCGATCGCAGGAGAGGCGGGAGTACCATTTTTCTCTATTTCAGGTTCTGATTTTGTAGAGATGTTTGTCGGTGTCGGTGCATCGAGAGTCCGTGACCTTTTTGAGGAAGCAAAGAAAAATGCACCGTGTATCATTTTTATCGATGAGATCGATGCAGTTGCAAGACGAAGAGGAACAGGTATGGGCGGCGGTCACGACGAGCGCGAGCAGACCTTAAACCAGATGCTTGTCGAGATGGACGGATTTGGCGTGAATGAAGGCATTATTGTCATGGCTGCGACCAACCGTGTGGATATCTTAGATCCGGCGATCATGCGTCCGGGACGTTTTGACCGTAAAGTTGTTGTGGGTCGCCCGGATGTGCGCGGAAGAGAGGAGATCCTTTCCGTTCATGCAAAAAACAAGCCTCTTGGCGATGACGTTGACTTAAAACAGATCGCACAGACAACAGCAGGATTTACAGGTGCAGATCTTGAAAATCTTCTGAATGAAGCTGCGATCGTTGCGGCAAAAGATAACCGCGCCTATATCAGACAGGATGATATCAAGAAGTCCTTTGTAAAAGTCGGAATCGGTGCGGAGAAGAAGAGCCGCGTGATCTCTGACAAGGAAAAACGTATCACGGCATTCCACGAATCCGGTCATGCAATCTTATTCCATTTATTACCGAATGTAGGACCTGTTTATTCTGTTTCGATCATTCCGACCGGAAGCGGCGCTGCAGGATATACCATGCCTTTGCCGGAAAAGGATGAGATGTTTAACACGAAGGGCAAGATGTTACAGGATATCGTTGTATCACTTGGCGGTCGTGTGGCAGAAGAGCTTGTATTTGATGATATTACAACAGGAGCATCCCAGGATATCAAACAGGCGACCCAGATGGCAAAAGCCATGGTCACTAAATATGGTATGTCTGATAATATCGGTCTGATCTGCTATGACAATGATGATGATGAAGTATTCATCGGACGTGATCTTGCACATGCCAGAGGATATAGCGAGGGTGTAGCAAGTGCGATCGATCAGGAGATCAAGCGTATCATTGATGAATGTTATGCGAAAGCAAAGCAGATGATCACAGATAACCGTGATGTATTAGATGCCTGTGCAAACCTTCTGTTAGAAAAAGAAAAGATCAGCCAGCAGGAGTTTGAGGCATTATTTGATAAATAATTGTGCAAAATTTTCTGTTTTCGGAAATATTTAGTACCAAGGTACTGTACAATGTGTATAAAAACAATAATGAAAAATTGTGAACTTTGTGCACACTTATTTGCGGGGGCATGCTATTATAATAACTGTAAAAACCCCCCAATACATTATATATAATTTTTGCTATACCCCATAGTAAAAATACCTTCTCCTAAAAATGGAACCTGACCCCAGGTTTCATTTTTTTTGTCTATAACCGGATTATCTCCGGATCAGATCAACATTACATAATTGAAAAAAATTTCCAATTATATCTTGACACATTAGCGAACTAAAGTTATAATCCTAGTAATCTTATAGGAAATATATGAAAAGAAAAAGCAGCTACAGAAGACACAGATTTTACATATGCATGATGCAGGTTTTACGGAGTGGAGGGACAATGAGAAAGAGGATGGCAGCAATCCTTGCGGCAGTGATGCTTGCAATGGGGACATTCGCCGGATGCGGCAGTGTGGCAGATGCGGATACAGTAGAGATCGTCAATGTTTCCTACGATCCGACCAGAGAATTATACAAGGCCTACAATACCATGTTTGAACAACACTGGGAAGAACAGGCAGGGCAGAAAGTAAGGATCATCCAGTCCCATGGAGGTTCCGGAAAACAGGCACTTGAGGTTGCAAACGGACTGGACGCAGATGTGGTAACACTTGCATTAGAGGGTGATATCCAGACCATTTCCGATTCCGGGCTGATCGATCAGGGTTTTGTATCAGAGTTTCCGGATGACAGCGCTCCTTATACTTCAACAATTGTTTTTCTTGTGCGGAAAGGAAATCCCAAACAGATCAAAGACTGGGATGATCTGCTAAAGTCCGATGTCAGTGTCATTACACCGAATCCGAAGACTTCCGGCGGGGCGAGATGGAATTATCTTGCAGCGTGGTACTATTTTGAAAGTCAGGGAGAGAGTGAAGAAGAGATCACGGAGCATATGAAAACGTTATATCAGAATGTGTTGGTATTAGATTCCGGCGCACGCGGTTCGACGACCACATTCATTGAAAATGGTCAGGGTGATGTTTTAATTGCATGGGAGAATGAAGCATTTTTATCCATGCGGGAAGAGCCGGGGGAATATGAGATCGTTGTTCCATCGGCATCGGTACTCTGTCAGCCGACCGTGGCAGTTGTGGATGAAGTGGTTGACCGGAGAGGCAGCAGGGCTGTGGCAGAGGAATACTTAAATTATCTGTATTCGGATGAGGCACAGAAACTTGTGGGAGAAAATTATTACCGTCCGGCAGATCCAGATATTGCAAAGGAATTTTATACAGAGGAAGGAACACGTGAGATCGCAGAAATTCCTTCCGATGGAAAATGGATGGTGACGGATGTTGATCTGGCAGATATCAGTCATTTTGGGGGATGGAATACAGTGATAGAGAAACATTTCTCAGATGGCGGGATCTTCGATACAATCTATGAACGTAACAGATAATGATGAAGGGGGCAGGATTCATATGAAAAAAAGTAAAAATAAACGAGTGATCCCCGGATTCGGGCTGTCATTTGGGATCACCATAACAATGCTTGGACTGATCGTTATTATTCCGTTATGTTCGCTGGTTATATTTTCTGCGAAACTTTCACCGTCAGAATTTATTCAGACGATCACAAGACCGCGTGTTTTATCCAGTTATGCAGTCAGTTTTTTTACCGCATTTGTGGCGGCAGCGATCGATGCAGTTATGGGTATGATCATTGCATGGGTGCTTGTAAGGTATGATTTTCCGGGAAAAGCGATCATGGACGGCATCATAGAACTTCCATTTGCGCTTCCGACTGCAGTGGCGGGCATCGCACTGACACATCTGACTACGACGGAAGGCTGGGTAGGAGCATTTTTTCAGAAGTTTGGAATTAAGATCGCATATACAAGACTTGGAATCATCGTAGCACTGGTGTTTATCGGAATCCCGTTTGTTGTGCGGGCGGTGCAGCCAGTTTTAGAAAAAGTAGATATCCGGTACGAGGAAGCAGCAAATATCCTTGGGGCAAACAGCAGACAGACCATGTTCCGCGTAATCTTACCGGAAATCTTACCGTCTTTGATCGCCGGATTTACGATGTCTTTTGCAAGAGGGCTTGGCGAATACGGAAGCGTAGTGTTCATTGCGGGAAATACGCCTTATGAGACGGAGATCGCACCGCTTATGATCATGTCAAAACTTCAGGAATTTGATTATGCGAGTGCAACCTCGATCGCCCTTGTGATGTTAGCGGCAGCATTTGTGATTCTTTTTATCAATGCATGGCTGCAGAGCCGGGCATCGAAGATTGTCAGCGGTATCGCATAATATTGCAGGTGCATGGATATTGGCACAATATCTGTCAGATTTTATCAAAATCAGATAAAAGGAAGGAGAAAAGCTATGGAGATCAGAAAAAATTCGGGACCACTCAAATGGATCCTGATCGGCATCAGTGCATTATTTCTCATAGTAATGCTGATCCTGCCTCTCACATATGTTCTTGTCACGGCGTTTGGGGAAGGCATCAAAGTATTCGTGGCGGCCGTCACCGATTATTATGCATTAAAAGCCATCGGACTTACATTAGAGGTAACGCTGATCGCAGTCGTTGTCAATACCATATTTGGAATAGCGGCATCCTGGTGTATCACGAGATTTCAGTTTCATGGTAAAAAGATCTTATCCACGCTGATCGATCTTCCGCTTACGATTTCACCGGTCATTGCCGGATTGATCTATATCCTGACATTTGGACGACAAAGTATCCTTTACGAATATCTGCGGTCAGCGGGGATCAAGATGATATTTGCAGTACCGGGAATCGTGGTAGCAACCGTGTTTGTGACATTCCCATTTATCTCAAGGGAGATCATACCTGTGCTTTCCACACTTGGTACGGATGAGGAAGAGGCGGCAGCACTGATGGGGGCAAATGGTTTTACGATTTTCCGGAAGATCACTTTTCCACATATCAAATGGGCACTGCTTTATGGAATCGTCCTTTGTACAGCAAGAGCAATGGGAGAGTTTGGTGCGGTGTCTGTTTTGTCCGGGCATCTGCAGGGAAAAACAAATACGATGCCGCTTTACATTGAACTTTTATATCAGGGTTATGATTTTACGGGTGCGTTTGCAGTATCGGCGATTCTGGTGTGTATGGCAGTCGTGATCTTAGTGCTTCGCAGTGTGTTAGAGCATAAGGGAAAAGAAGCGTAAAAATGTTACCGGAAGTACTTGACAGAGAATAGAAGGAACAAAAAAACAGATAATGCAGCATGGAAATGGAGCAGGTTATGACGGAACAAAATTATGTAGAACTTAGGCATGTGAATAAAAAATATAAAGATTTTCAGGCATCCGATGATATTAATTTTGGAATCGGAAAAGGAAAACTGATCGGTCTGCTTGGACCAAGCGGCAGTGGAAAAACAACGATCCTTCGGATGCTTGCAGGGTTAGAACATGCAGATTCCGGGGAGATCATTATTGATGGAAAAGTCGTTAATGATGTGCCGGCGAGTGAACGGGGAATCGGATTTGTGTTTCAGAACTATGCATTGTTCCGTTACATGACCGTATATGATAATATAGCATTTGGACTGGATGTAAAAAAATGGAAAAAAGCAGATATTAAGCGCCGTGTGGATGAACTTGTGGAACTGGTAGGCTTAAAAGGATTTGAAAAGCGCTATCCGAACCAGCTATCCGGCGGACAGAGACAGAGGGTTGCGTTTGCAAGAGCCTTAGCACCGAATCCGGAACTTCTTCTTTTAGATGAACCGTTTGCAGCCATTGATGCAAAAGTGCGTCAGGAGCTTAGAAGCTGGCTTCGGGAGATGATCACGAGAGTCGGTATTACCAGTATCTTTGTCACGCATGATCAGGATGAAGCGATTGAGGTTGCCGATGAGATCATCATTACCAACCACGGACACATCGAGCAGGCGGGAACTCCGATTGAGATATACAGCCAGCCGAAGACGCCATTTGTCACAGAATTCATGGGTAGTCCGACAAGGATCAGCAACATCACGAGTTTTCATGGATATGAGCAACTGGGTGAAGGTTTTCATGCTGTGGTAAGACCGGAGCATGTGAGTGTCACAAAGGAAACAGAGCAGAGCCGTTTTTCTTCTTCTGTGGAGGAAGGTGTTGTGGAACGTGTGATGTTCCGTGGCAGAGAGGTAGAACTTCATGTGAGGGTACATGATGTGCTGCTTGTGGCTAACCGGAGATTAGAGGAGACTCCGATCACGGAGGGCGAGCGTGTCAACGTATTTATCTATCAGGTGTTTGCGTTCTTAGCAGACGAGGCGGGAATGCAGAATGTACAGATTGTAGAAAATGCCAATATCGAAACAGAGAAGCTGTTCTATATTTAAGGAGTCAGGAGAATAGAGATTATATGAAAACAGAAATCATTACATCAGATGTGCTGATCATTGGGGGTGGAACCTCCGGTTGTTACGCGGCACTGACGATCGCAGAGCAAAGACCGGAACTTAACGTTGTGATCGCAGAAAAAGCCAATATTATAAGAAGCGGCTGTCTTGCAGCAGGAGTGAATGCGTTAAATGCATACATTACAGAGGGGAGAAAGCCACAGGATTATGTGGACTATGCTACAAAGGACGCCAATGGCATTGTAAGAAGTGATCTGCTGCTCTCCATGTCGCAGGGATTAAATCGTGTGACAGCAAGGTTAGAGGAATTAGGACTTGTTATTTTAAAAGATGAAAATGGAAAATATGTGACAAGAGGCAACCGGAATATCAAGATCAACGGAGAGAACATCAAACCAATCTTAGCGGAAGCAGTGAGGGCACAGAAAAATGTGACGGTTATCAATCATGTGAATATCACAGATTATATCACAGAGCAGGATCGCGTGACCGGAGCATATGGATTTGATGTCAATGAGAAAAAGTCATATATTTTTTCAGCAAAAGCAGTTCTCTGTGCGACCGGTGGTGCGGCAGGACTTTATCGTCCGAACAATCCGGGATTTTCGAGACATAAGATGTGGTATCCGCCGTTTAATACAGGAGCCGGATATGCGATGGGAATTTTAGCCGGAGCAGAGATGACGACCTTTGAGATGCGTTTTATAGCACTCCGCTGTAAAGATACGATCGCACCGACCGGAACGATCGCACAGGGAGTCGGGGCAAAACAGATCAACTCACTTGGGGATGTCTATGAAACAAAATACGGCATTACGACAGAGGAACGTGTCTACGGTACGGTTGCAGAGAATCAGGAAGGCAGAGGACCGTGTTACCTGCATACGGAAGGAATCAAAGATGAGCAGGGCAAAGATCTGTTAAAAGCATATTTAAATATGGCACCGAGCCAGACTTTAAAATGGATCGAGAGTGGAAAAGAGCCGAATGAGCAGGATGTCGAGATCGAGGGCACTGAGCCTTATATCGTGGGTGGCCATACCGCGAGCGGTTACTGGATCGACGATGCGAGAAGAACCACCTTGAAAGGACTTTATGCAGCTGGAGATGTTGCAGGAGGATGCCCGCAGAAATATGTGACAGGAGCGCTGGTGGAGGGCGAGATAGCGGCGGAAACGATCTTAAAGGATCTTGAACTGGCAGATGCAGATCTGCAGTCAGAGGAAGAATTAGAAAAGCTGGCAGAAAAAGCAGACCGGGAATATGAAGCCTATTTTGCGGAGAAAAAATCATTCTTCGGTACGGAGCAGGTCGAGGAGGCAATGCAGAAGGTTATGGATGCCTATGCAGGTGGAATCGGAACCAATTACCGCTACAATGAAAAACAGCTTAATATCGCAGAAGAAAAAATTGACCAGCTTTTAGCACTGACAAAAGATCTGACCGCAAAAGATACAGATGATCTGTTACATATTTACGAAGTAAAGGAACGTTTAGTCGTATGTAAAAGTGTGATCGCACACTTAAAGGCGAGAAAAGAGACACGCTGGCGCGGTTTCGGACAGAATATGGATCATCCGGGAACAAAAGAAGAATGGAACAGGAAGGCAGTTAATTCCGTTTATGAAAATGGAAAGATCAAAATTCTGCTCCGTGATCTGGCACAGACACCGGATTTTGGTCAGAAAGGAGGCACCCTGTGAGCATAGCGATCAATAAAAGTAAATGTGTAAAATGCAGACGCTGCATCGAAGTATGTCCGGGAAACCTGATCAAGGCAGATGAAAACGGCAAGGCATACATCAAAGAGCCAAGAGACTGCTGGGGCTGCACATCCTGCGTCAAAGAGTGCAGGGCAGAGGCAATCGATTTCTTTTTAGGAGCCGACATCGGCGGCAGAGGCAGTACCTTAACCACCAAAGAGGATGGAGACTACCGCCTCTGGACAGTCACTGCCCCCGACGGCAGTCAGACCATTATACAGATCAATAAAAAAGATGCCAATAAATATTAAAACACAGCAAAATAGAGGAGGATATTTTATGAGTGGATTATCACATTTGGACGAACTGGAGGCAGAGGCGATCTACATCATCCGTGAAGTAGCCGCTGAGTGCGAAAAGCCGGTAATGCTTTACTCCATTGGAAAGGACAGCTCCGTTATGCTGCACCTTGCCATGAAAGCATTTTATCCGGAGAAGCCGCCTTTCCCATTTTTACATATCGATACGACCTGGAAATTCCGTGAAATGATCGAGTTTCGTGACCGCATTGCAAAAGAGAACGGCATTGAAATGCTGGTTTATACCAATCAGGAAGGTGTGGATGCCGGTATCAACCCATTTGACCACGGTTCCGCTTACACGGATATCATGAAGACACAGGCGTTAAAACAGGCACTCAAAAAATATGAGTTTACGGCAGCATTTGGCGGTGGCCGTCGTGATGAGGAAAAATCCCGTGCGAAAGAGAGAATTTTCTCTTTTCGTAATGAGGCACAGGCGTGGGACCCGAAAAACCAGAGACCGGAGATGTGGAAACTTTACAATACCAAGATCAATAAAGGTGAGAGCATCCGTGTATTCCCGATCTCAAACTGGACAGAAAAGGATATCTGGCAGTACATCAAACGTGAGAACATCGAGATCGTGCCACTCTATTTTGCAAAAGAGCGTCCGGTCGTATACCGTGACGGCAATATTATCATGGTGGATGATGACCGCTTCAAATTCCGTGAAGGTGAGAAGCCGGAGATGAAAAAAGTCCGTTTCCGTACATTAGGATGTTATCCGTTAACCGGCGGCGTTGAGTCCGATGCGGAGACTTTGGATGAGATTATTGATGAGACACTTGCAGCCGTATCTTCAGAGCGTACCAGCCGTGTGATCGATAACGAAGCGGCAGGCAGCATGGAGCGTAGAAAAAGGGAGGGGTATTTCTAAATGAAAGGTTTACTTAAATTTATTACCTGCGGAAGTGTGGATGATGGAAAATCCACATTGATCGGACATATTTTATATGATGCAAAACTGCTGTATGCAGATCAGGAGAAAGCACTTGAATTAGACAGTAAAGTTGGAAGCAGAGAGGGCGCTATCGATTATTCCCTGCTGCTTGACGGTCTGATGGCAGAGCGCGAGCAGGGTATCACGATCGATGTCGCATACCGTTATTTTACAACAGAAAAAAGAAGTTTTATCGTTGCAGATACCCCTGGACATGAAGAGTATACCAGAAATATGGCAGTTGGAGCTTCCTTTGCAGACCTTGCCATCATTCTTCTCGATGCAACACAGGGCGTGCTTGTGCAGACAAGACGCCATGCAAGGATCTGTGCACTGATGGGAATCCGTTACTTTGTATTTGCGGTAAACAAGATGGATCTGATCGGTTACGACCAGGAAAAATTTAATGCGATCCAGGCAGAAATTTTGCAGCTTGCAGGTGAACTTGGATTAGAGAGCGTTAAGATCATTCCGGTATCCGCAACAGAGGGTGATAATGTCACAAAGAAATCCGATAATATCCCATGGTACACAGGAGAACCGATCTTAACCTATCTCGAAGAAGTTGATGTGACAGAAAAGTCAAAAGAGCAGGGATTTTATATGCCGGTACAGCGTGTGTGCCGTCCAAACCATACGTTCCGCGGTTTCCAGGGACAGATTGAGGCAGGCGAAGTGCGTGTGGGTGATACATTAACCGTATTACCGGGCAATGAGACAGCCAATGTAAAAAGTATTTTGGTAGCCGGAAAAGAGGCAGATACTGCACAGACCGGACAGCCGGTTACCATTCAGTTAGATAAAGAGATCGATGTATCAAGAGGATGTGTGCTGGAAAATGGCAGCGGCATTACGGCAGCACAGAAATTTACCACAACACTTTTGTGGATGGATGATAATAAGTTGTCAGCAGGTGGCGATTACTTTATCAAACTTGGAACGAAACTGATCACAGGTACCGTAACAGAGATCACATATAAGATCGATGTGAATACCGGAGAACATCATTCAACCGATACATTAGGAAAGAATGAGATCGCAGTCTGCAATATCGTGCTGGATGAAAAGATCCCGCTTGATGTATTTAAGAAACATAAGACTATGGGCGAACTGATCTTAATCAACCGTGTGACGAACATGACGTCTGCCTGCGGTGTTGTAGAGCAGTTTGCAAGCGGCAATGAGACAGATGAGCCGGTATTTGTTTATGGAGATTTAAAGGCACGGGGAGATATCTTTGAAGAGTTCTACTATAACATGGAGAAATCTTCCATTGCAAAACACAAACCGGAACAGAAAACATACACAGTAGGCGATGAGATCCCGACAAAGAGTGAAACTTATGAATATCCGGAGTATTTTGATATTCTGATATTAAGAGACCAGGTTGCAGTACAGGTGCGTGACAATAAGATCGGAGCGATCCTTCCATTAGGTGAATACCGTTACTCAGGTGTTCCGGTTGTAAATGGAAGAGGATTTGCGGTGAATGTAAAATCACAGAAAGACTTACAGACATTCTTAGATGGATATGGACAGGGAGAGACAGATACAGAGTTCTGGAATCACTGGCTGACATTCGGAACTTACCGCAAAGTGATCTTCCATGAAAACTATTGGGAAATCTGATGCGCAATCGTTTGTGCAAAATTTTAGTACCAGTTTAAAAGCTGGTACTAAGGTACTGTTTATTTTGTATAGTTTGAGCCGTAAAAAAAGTTTAAGTTTGTGCACACTTATCCTGCCGCTCATGCTATTATAATTACTGTAAAAACCCCCCAATACATTATATATAGTTTTTGCTATACCCCATAGTAAAAATACCTTCTCCTAAAAAGATAGCTAGCCGATAGCTATCTTTTTTTATTTGCAAAAGTACAGTAGACATCGTAATAAATATTTTCACGTTTTGGACCGACCAGAGAAGCAAGTTTTGCATAGAGATCCGGGTGCATGCGGATCAGATAAAATTCGTCTTTTCTACCGGGTAGTGGAAGGTATCTAACACGATCGGATGAAAACATGCCATACGCATACTGTCATACCGCGAGTATGTGTACAGACGGTAATGCCTTGTCGAAAGGAAACGGATGACCAAACTGAGGTAACTGAGGTTTTTGTGGTCTTTTTCTGTCTCGAAAAGAGAGGTATGAGACAGAAAGTACATCAGCAGAATTGGAAGATCCACATAAAAGGACAGATAATCCAGTTCTGTTTCATCCGGGATCATTTCTTTTTTCCGTGTATCATAGTCATCTACGACCGAATAGGCTTCATCCCAGCATATTGCATCTTCTTCTGCCATAAGACGGTAGTATTGAAATACGAGTGAAGGAGGACAGTCATAAATAGAACCCTTGTGCGCAAGAACTTCGGCGTAATGCTACTTTGTCAGTTCAGATAAATGCAGGCGCAGTGAAATAATTAGTGTAAATATGATCTTTTGCTATCATCTGTATATCGGATAAAATAATTGGCTAACAGAGGATAATGTGCTATAAAAATATTAGGTATGTGCTTGGATTTTTTCATTGCTAAAGTACCATTCTGTGTTATAATAAAATAGAATTTTCGTAAATTTTCGTGGATGAGGAGGAAAATTCTCTGATTATCGGAGAATTTATATTTTATGAATCAGGAAGAATCAGTTTATGAATTAAATCGTATACAAAGATATATTATGCAGATGCGTCCACTGTTGAAAAAGAATGCGCTATTTTCAGATGGAACGGCAGATTACAGACAGCCGGTGGAACCAAAAGCCGGTGAAGAAGTGACGATCCGGTTCCGTACAGCACGTGACAATGTCGATATCGTCTGGTTGTGCACGCAAGATAAAAAATATAAAATGAAAAAAACAGAGACCGAGGGAGCCTTTGACTATTATGAGGTAAAGATCACGCTTGGTGAGGAACCGTTTTACTATTATTTTAAGGTAGCAAGCGGTATGTTAAATGTGTATTATGACCGTTATGGCATCAGCAAGGAAAAACGTGACGAGTACCGTTTCTGTATCATTCCTGGATTTTCAACACCGGACTGGTCAAAAGGTGCTGTTATGTACCAGATCTTAGTTGACCGTTTTTATAATGGTGATACATCAAATGATGTGTTGACGGATGAGTATTATTATATCCGTTCTACCAGCAGAAAGATGGATAGCTGGGATCAGTGTCCGTCTGATTTTTCTGTCGCAGAGTTTTACGGTGGAGATCTTGAGGGAGTCAGACAAAAACTGGGTTATCTGCAGAATCTTGGCGTGGAAGTAATTTATTTTAACCCATTATTTGTGTCACCTTCCAATCACAAATATGATATTCAGGATTATGACTATATAGATCCTCATTACGGTAAAATCGTAGAGGATGGTGGAGAACTGTTAAAAGATGGCGTGAGTGATAACCGGAAAGCAACACGCTATATTAACCGTGTAACGAATAAGAAAAATCTTGAGGCGAGCAATGAATTTTTTGCAGAGCTGGTGAAAGAGATTCATGCGCGCGGCATGAAAGTTATCTTAGACGGTGTATTTAATCATTGTGGTTCTTTCAATAAGTGGCTTGACCGGGAGGAAATCTATCAGGTAAGCGGGGATTATGAGGATGGTGCGTTTATTTCAAAAGACAGTCCATATCGTAATTTCTTTGGCTTTCAGGATCAGTTTGCATGGCCTTATAATACGACTTACGAAGGCTGGTGGGGGCATGATACGCTGCCAAAACTCAACTATGAAGGTTCTGAAAAATTGTATGATGACATTATGCGTGTTGCAGCAAAATGGGTATCACCGCCATACAATGCAGATGGCTGGAGACTTGATGTTGCTGCAGATTTAGGACATTCCCCGGAAATGAACCATAAGTTCTGGAGAGATTTCCGTAAATCAGTAAAAACAGCAAATCCCAATGCAATTATTCTGGCAGAACATTACGGTGATCCAAAAGAATGGCTGCAGAAAGGTGACCAGTGGGATACCGTTATGAATTATGACGCGTTCATGGAGCCGCTGACATGGTTTTTAACCGGTATGGAAAAACACAGTGATGAATCAAAGCCACAGTTAAAGGGAAGTTTGAAAGATTTTGAGGGTTCCATGCGTCATTATATGGCAAGTTTCCAGACATCACAGCTTTTGTGTGCCATGAATGAGCTTTCGAATCATGATCATTCCAGATTTATGACAAGAACCAATGAAAAAGCGGGACGTGCAGCAGCACTTGGTACCGCAGCCGCCGAGGAAGGAATAAAGCCGGCAGTATTCCGTGAGGCGGTCGTTGTTCAGATGACATGGCCGGGAGCACCGACGATTTATTATGGAGACGAGGCGGGACTCTGCGGATTTACAGATCCGGATAACAGACGTACCTATCCATGGGGAAAAGAGGATGTCGTTCTGATCGATTTTCACCGTGATATCATCCATATCCACAAAGAAAATGAGGCACTCCGCACCGGCTCCCTCATGTTTTTAAATGGAACTTCCGCGAACGGAAATCATACAGGCAGTAATGCAGATGGTAATCTGCGAGCAGATGATAATCTGCTTTGTTACGCAAGATTTAACCGCAGCCAGCAGTTTGTTGTTCTGGTAAATAATAAAGAGGAAGAACGTGATGTAACGCTTGAGGTATGGCAGTGCGGTATACCGAAAAATGCGGTGTTAGAGCGCGTGATCATTTCAAATGAGACAGGTTATTCCCTGATGCCGAAAAAGTATGAAGTAGTGGATGGAGTGTTTAAAGTAAGCTTGCAGAAATATTCTGCTGTTGTTCTGATGTATGACAGAACAAGAGACTAACTACAAAGAAGATAGAAAAGAATAGTGCACTATTTTTCGGGGAATTAGAAAAGACTGGAAAGGGACAACGGAAAGGAGTTACGTCGAATGATAGATATATATACAGAAAAAAGAGACTCAAAAGACTGGATACTTCAGAACGACTTGTATTTCAACTTAAATACAGGTAATGAAGAAATGTCACAGAATGAAGTTGATTTAATTCGACAGGTGGATGGGGCAAAACTGACTCCAGATAAGCACATAGAAACAAAATATGGCTTAGGTACGATCCGTAATCTGTCATCAGGCTGCAAGACATTACTCAATATTGTGAAGCATCCGGATAAAGTAGTAAATGCAGAGGAATGTGGTCCGAATGTACTTAAAATCATTTTTACAATGGACAATATAAAGATATACATGTCAAGACCAACCCTGTTTGACATACCAGATGATGTAAAAATCAGATTTAATGGTTCTGATATTGTTATTGGAGGAAGGGGTTATAATGCCTGGTGGAGTAAGGAGTATGAGAGGAGAGAGGCAGATGATTTATAAGAGTATTACATTTAAAGCAGATCCATTTTCATACGATTTAGAATTCGATGACAGAATAACGCTTGTTGGGGGCGATAGCGGTGTTGGTAAAACAGTACTTTATGAAATATTGGAAGATGTAAGACTTACGGATGAATACAGGGCTATCAAATTATTTAATTACAGGTCAGATAATTTTTCAGAATCAATAAAGCAATGCAGAGATAGCTTTATTGTGGTAGATAATGCGGATAATCTGATAAATGATGAAGTTAGAAAATTTATTAATTTTGAATTATCAAATCAATATATGCTTTTCCTACGGAATTGTGATGGACTGAATGTATCAGATCAGAGTTTCAAGGTTTTGAAGTTTGATAATAATAAGATAACACTGGAAGAGGAGTTGTGATATGAAGTATTTATGGACAGAAGATACCGGTGCAGGACTTCATTTCTGGAAATTGGTTAATCAACTTTTCTTTGATGATGAATTCATAGTTGAAAGCAAGGGGAGCAATCAGGGATTGTTGGATGCAGTATTGGATTTAGATATTAAAGATGATGATAAATATTATATTGCATTTGATTATGTGGTTGATAATCAGGATATTCGGAATAAATATCGTGTGTTGAAATCAATAGAAAAAAGTTCAGAAGGAAAGATTATAATTCTGGATATGATTTGCTTTGAATACCTGATTCTTGCATTTGATCAACTTGTAGAGTGGACAGGCACTGGAAAGACAGATAAAATTAAAATTCGTGAAGAAGTTTTGAAAGCAGTTGAGAACCATAGAATCAATTTATTAAAGATTGATGACGAGAAGACATTGCAGTATATAGCTGGTTTTAACAGATATTCTACGGAGCGGGTGATGAAATCATTGGCAGGTGAATTTACGCAAAACGAGAAATGGTCTGTTAAGGGTTCTCTTATGGGTGAGTGTTGGTATAAGGATTGTTGTGTGTCGGAGCATCCGGATAGTCTTAGGTGTGGTAAGCCTGAGGTTGAGGATGGAAGTGGGAAGATGCGTATGCTGATACAGTCGGAGAAAATAAAGAAAATTTTATCAATTATTACGGAAATTCAAGGATAAAAAATGCTTGCATAAAAGAAGTCACTATGCTATAATCTTTTCTTGTCAGAGCGCATTTTGTGTATCTGATGAATGGGCAGATTCCCGAGTGGCCAAAGGGGACAGACTGTAAATCTGCTGCAATTTGCTTCGGTGGTTCGAATCCACCTCTGCCCATTATGTATTGTCCGGTAGGATGACATTTTTAAGTAGCTCGTGAGTGAAAGTCTTCGAACATAGGCGGCAGTACATATGAAAAATGCCGGCGTGGCGGAACTGGCAGACGCGCAGGACTTAAAATCCTGTTGTAGAAATACAGTACCGGTTCGATTCCGGTCGCCGGCATTATAGAGAGAAGTAAGACATCGGTTTTAGAACCGGTGTTTTTTTAATTCATAGAAAATTACGTCCTATGAATCAAAAAGCCCTCCGGGCGGGATGGGCATCTTGCGGAGAAGAAGTCAGCTGTAAACAGCACCGATCGGGCATTTTAAAATTTTAGCGCAAATAGGGTGTTAACTATTGGTGGATTTGTGCTATAATGCAATTATTCAATTTATACTATAAGAAGGGAAAACCGTGTTCAGATTTGATACGGAAGAAAGGTACGATGAAACAGGAAAAAGTTACATTCATTCATTCCATTTCGGCAAAAATTACACTCCTTGCCGTTTTTATTGTTGTTGTATCATTGGTGGGAAGTATGATCAATGCCAGTTCAAAGTCGAGTGATGTTGTTGAGACAGTCAATGCGCATTACATCCTAAGTCTGGCAGAGATGGGAGCGCAGACGATTGGAAATATTCCGGCAGAGATAGCAACGGATGAACAGTTTTCTAGGGTTGTAAGTGATATCAGCATGAAAGGCGTAGACAGTGCATATGCTTATCTGGTGTCAGCGGATGGCACAATGCTTTATCATCCGACAGCAGACAAGATCGGAAAAACGGTTGAAAATCCCGTTATTAAAGGTGTGGTATCACAGCTTGCATCCGGAACCGTTCCGGAGAATGCTGTTGTTGAATATGATTTTAATGGTGCAATCAAGTATGCAGGGTATGCCCTGACCCCGGATCACATGATCGTGGTCGTATCGGCTGATAAGAGTGATATTGTAGAGCCGGTCAATGAGATGATCCGTTCTATGTGTATCACAGCAGCGATTACGCTTGTTGTATGTGTGATCATTGGCTATGTGTTAAGCCGTTTTATCTGCGCACCGCTTGAAAGCCTGACAGAGATTATAAAGAATACTGCAAATCTGAATTTCAGTCACAATGCAAAAAGTGATGGTCTGTGCAAAAGAACAGACGAAACCGGTTTCATGGCGCGTGAACTTCGCATCATGAGAAAGAATCTGCGTGAAATGGTTGCAAATATTGATACGGCAAGCCAGCAGATCACCGGAAATGTAGATGGATTAAAACAGGTAACTGAGACCGTAGACCATATGTGTTCGGATAACTCAGCAACCAGCCAGCAGCTTGCAGCAGGCATGCAGGAGACAGCCGCAACTACTGTAAATATCAATGAGAATGTCGGTACCATGAAGGATGAAGCTGAGCGGCTTACAGAGATGGCAGAAAAAGGTGCAGATGTTTCCAATGAAGTTATGGACAGAGCAAAGAATCTGCGCAATAAGACAGTAACTGCAAGTTCCCGTACTATGGATATGTATACAAGTGTCAAAGAGAAATCTGAAAAGGCGATCGAGGGATCAAAGGCAGTTGAAAAGATCAATGAACTGACCAATACCATTATGGAGATCTCTTCACAGACCGGACTTTTAGCTTTGAATGCAAGTATTGAGGCTGCAAGAGCCGGAGAGGCAGGACGTGGATTTGCAGTTGTTGCGACAGAGATCGGAAGCCTTGCAGACCAGACTTCAAAAGCGATCGCTGATATCGGTAATATTGTAAAAGCCGTCAATGAAGCAGTTGGCAATATGACAGAGTGTCTGGGTGAAACGACAGAATTTCTGGAAACGAATGTAATTGAAGATTATAAAGAGTTTGAAAAGGTTGGCGAACAGTATCAGGAAGATGCAGATGTATTCAAGTCTAACATGAATCAGGTAAAAGATTCCATGCTGCAGCTTTCAGATCTGATCGAGTCGATCGCACAGGCGTTAAGCGGCATCAATGATACTGTGGGCGAAGCCGCAGTCGGTGTATCCGATATTGCTGAAAAAACAAGCGGTATGGTTGAAAAAACAGGCGCTACACATGATATGGTATCTGAATGTTACTCCTGTGCAGATAATCTGCGTGAGATCGTTGGCAAGTTTGTATTAAAATAAAATCTATTGTCATGAATCATGGCCTGTCCTCATAAGATGTGGTAATCACAGATTATGAGGGCAGGCTTTTTTGATTCATAGGAGATTACGTCCTATGAATCAAAAAGCCCCTGGCAGAACCTTGATGTGAAAAGTATGCGGTAGGGAGGCTATGATGCAGGAAAAGTCAAATGAACAGCAAAAAGAGCAGAAACGGGGATATAACCTGTTGGATAAAGAAGAAGAAAAATCGATGCTGTCATGTTTTGTGGAACAGCTGAATGATCCGCTTATTTTTATTTTGTTTGCGGCGGCAGCAATATCTCTTCTGCTGCAGGAATTTGGGGACATGTGCATTATACTTGCAGTAGTGCTTTTAAATGCCATAGTCGGAGTGATCCAGGAGGGGAAGGCAAAGCGGGCATTAGAGGCATTGGAAAAAATGACAAGTCCGCATGCACTGCTCCATGATGAGGATGGAATCCATGAGATTCCGGCATCGGATCTGATACCGGGGGATATTGTCTGCCTTGAAGCAGGCAGACAGGTGCCGGCAGATATCAGGATCATATCGGCTGTCAATTTAAAGATCGAGGAGTCAGCGCTTACCGGCGAATCTGTTCCGGTTCCTAAAAATACGACGGATCAAAATGAGGCATATATGACCACTAATGTTACATATGGACGTGGAGAAGGAATCGTCACTGCGATAGGGATGGATACGAAGATAGGCGGTATCGCAAAATTGCTTTCCGGGACAAAAACGGAGCTGACGCCGTTACAGAAAAGGCTGGCGGATCTTGGAAAAATCCTTGGTACCGTTTCTGTCTTTTTGTGTATCCTGTTGTTTGTCATGGCAGTTTTGCAGAGGCGCAATGTTGCAGAAATGCTGATCACGGCAATATCATTAGCGGTTGCTGCAGTTCCGGAAGGTCTGCCGGCGATCGTTACGATGGTACTTGCACTTTCGGTATCACGTATGGTGAAGGTCAATACGATCGTAAAAAGACTGCCGAGTGTGGAGACATTAGGCTGTGTGAGCGTGGTATGCTCGGATAAGACGGGAACACTGACGCAGAACCGTATGACTGTGACAAGATGTTATACAGATGGAAAAATCTGCGAACCAAAGAATCTCAACCGCAGAAAAAACAGATATTTTCTGGAGGGATATACCCTTTGCAATGATGCGTCTGTCCGTGGGGAACGGATCGGAGATCCCACAGAACTTGCCCTGCTTGATATGGCGGAAAAATTTGATCTGCAGAGAGAGAGATTAGAAGAAAGTTTTCCGAGAATACAGGAAATCGCGTTTGATTCCGACCGGAAAATGATGACGACATTACACCGGGGAGAAAAAGAAAAAATTTCTTATACCAAAGGTTCCCCGGATGAAATATTAGAGCGTGCTGCATTCCTGATGAAAGATGGTGAGCGTGTGCCGATGACCCCGGAGAGACGAAAAGAAATCGATCAGGTGATCCGTACGTTTACGAAAGATGCACTCCGGGTACTGGCACTTGGGATGCGAAATCCGGCTGACGGTTTAAAGGAAAACGGGCTGACTTTTCTGGGAATTGTTGGAATGGCTGATCCCATACGTCCGGAGGCACAGGAGGCTGTAATGGAGTTTTACCGTGCAGGGGTAAAAACGATCATGATCACGGGGGATCGGATCGATACGGCATTTGCGATTGCAAAAGAACTGCACATTGCATCGGAAGAAAGTGAGTGCATTTCGGGAGAAACGTTAACGGATATGACAGATGAAATGCTTGCAGAAAAAATAAAAAAGGTGCGTGTGTTTGCCCATGTTTCGCCGGAGCATAAGGTGCGCATCGTGGCGGCATGTAAGAAAAACGGGGAGATTACTGCAATGACAGGAGATGGTGTCAATGATGCACCGTCATTGAAAGCAGCAGATGTCGGGATCGCTATGGGAAAGGCAGGAACGGATGTGGCGAAAAATGCAGCGGACATTGTGTTGACGGATGATAATTTTGCGACGATCGCAAAAGCCATTGCGCAGGGAAGATGTATTTATGAGAATATCCGGAAATCTGTGATATTTCTGTTGTCTTCTAATTTCGGGGAGATCATAACAATGCTTGCGGCTGTAGCCTGCGGATTTGCGGCACCGTTAAAATCAAGTCATATTCTATGGATCAATCTGATCACAGATTCGCTTCCGGCACTGGCGCTTGGTGTGGATGAGGAAGAAAATAAAAGTTACATGGACAGACCACCGCGCGGAAAGGATGAGAGTCTGTTTGCAGGGGGTGGGTTAAACTGTACCTGTTTTTATGGGGCATTGATCGCATTTATCAGTATGACAGCGTTTTTGCAGCTTCCGGTGGGAATCCTGCTTGGGGCGGGCAGCACGGTCACACCGGCAGCAATCAGGCTGCTTCTGGCAGATGCAGAGCTTTTAAGCCGCTGCCAGACCTATGCATTTACGGTACTTGGTATGTCTCAGCTCTTTCATGCGATCGGTATGCGTGATGTTGAAACATCGCTGTTTCAGATGAACCATCTGGAAAACAGATTAATGATTGCTGCATTCGCAATCGGAACAGGACTGCAGCTTCTCGTGACGGAAGTTCCTTATTTTGTTAATCTGTTTGGAACCTGCAGATTAACACTGCTTGAATGGGTAAAACTGCTGGTACTTGCAGCCATGCCTTTACTCGGACATGAACTGTTAGTATTGGGAGGCTGTCTGGGAGAAAAAAGAGATAAGAAAAATTTAAAGGGAAAAGATCAGCAGGCGGTATCGTCTGGTGGGCGGTGGAGCTAAAAAAAACATTCATTTTTTACGGGGGGTGTGGTATAATGAGGTGTCCGTAAGTTTTGGGCAGGTTTTTGCAGGAAAGGATATTGGAAATTATGGAAGAGAAAATGACAATGGAAATCACGAACGACAGACTTGAGGAGGCCATTAAGGAATATGCCGCAGACCGCACGAAAGAGAATCTTACCACAGTGCTGAATCTGCTTCGTCCGACAAAGCTGTTTGTGCCGGCAATGTTACAGGCACCGGATCGTCCGATTCCATGTTTTTTAAAGAATAGTAATGAAGAACAGTTTTTAGTAGTATATACGTCAAAAGCGCAGATCCCGGAGGAGCCAAAGAGCCAGGCGATGCTTAACATGCCATTCCCGGCATGCAATAATATCGTTGTAAAACCGGAATTAAAACTTGCCGGAATGGTGATCAATCCATTTTCTGACAACCTTGTGTTAAAGACAGAACTTGTACAGAAGTTACATGAAGTTGACGAGCAGGCGGCAAAACGTGCTGCACAGATGAAACAGGTGAAGATGACACCGGCACAGTTTCAGGTATTTGTAAAGCGTCAGGTTGAGTTTGCAGTACTGCCAAAGCGTCTGTTTACCGAAAAACAGGAGTTCATCAACAAGCTGTGTGATGAGAAAGAGGCTTTTGTCAATGAGATTTTTGCAGGCGTGTTCAAGGAGCCAAAGTTAAATCCATACACAGAGAACGATTACTCTGTAATGGCACTTGATATTGCAGAAGATCTGACATTGATCCGTGTAGATCTTCCGGAAAAAGGCTTAGTTCCGCCACTTTGCTACCGTATTTACCTGACGATCAATCCTAAGACCGGAAAAGCCGGCTATTATACGATCGAGATGTCAAAAGAAAAAGATGTCCGCATGTTAGGAGAGCTTTTAGAGGACGGAAAACATATAGATCACGGTGTGGCACCGGTAGAGGGTGCTGAACTTCAGAAGATCATGGATCTTGCCAGAGGTGAAGGCGCAGAGGTGACAAGCTAGATCTGGGATATGATGTCTCAGACAGGTAAATGAAAAAATGATATAACATGAAGGAAGGGGCTGTCTCACTAACTTTGTTAGTATGACAGTCCCTTCCCTTTATCTTTCGTTATGCTGGATGATATCGGCATATTGTCCGCGGGTGACTTTTAAGAGCGCATCCGGGTTTACCGTGATGGAGGTACCGATGCGTCCACCGCTGATATAAATCTTATCGAAGGAAGCAGCGCTTTCATGTACGACGGTTGGGAACTGCTTTTTCATGCCAAGAGGTGAGCAGCCGCCACGCACATAGCCGGTAAGTGGAGTCAGATCTTTTACGTGAAGCATTTCAAGTGATTTTTCACCGACACATTTTGCGGCAGCTTTCAGATAGACTTCCTCTGCGATCGGTACGACAAAAACATAATACTGCCTGTTCCCGCCGGCGGCAGCCTTGCCGGACATAACGAGCGTTTTAAACGACTGTTCTACCGGAGCACCGGTCTTTTCTGCGGTATGCAGACCGTCTATAAATTCATCACACTCATAATTGATAATTTCATAAGGTATTTTATTGCGGTCTAAAATGCGCATGGCATTTGTTTTTACTTCTTTTCCCATAGAGAAAACTCCTTTCATGAATGAACTGCGCTCATTGTAACACCACAGCAAAAAATAGACAACTGAAACAGAATGTATGTTTACGAAAAAATAAAAAAATGTTATTCTAATAAGGGAAATTAAGGCAATATATGAGGTGAATTAAAATGCGCCACATATAAGAACATGTGTGGCGGGAAATGAGGCAGAGTATGAAAGATTTTTTTAAGAGAGTAAAGGCGGATGCAATAATGTCAGCAGTTTTATGCATCGCATTGGGCGTGGTTCTGATCGTATGGCCGGGAGAGACGATCGATATCGTATGTAAAGTGCTTGCCGCAGGACTTATCATTCTTGGAGGGGTAGAACTGTTTTCCTATATTACCAATAGAAACGGTTATATGTTCACCGGAATCCTTGGGCTGATCGTGCTGATCATCGGTGTATGGATCTTCTTAAAACCGAGCAGTATCGTGAGCCTGGTACCGATCGTGATCGGTGTGATACTTGCTGTTCACGGTGTGCAGGATGTGAAAATGGCGTTAGAATCAAAGAATGGCGGATATGACAGATGGTGGATTATGCTGATCATTGCCATTATCAGTATTGCATTTGGCGTGCTCTGCATTGTCAATGCGTTTGGCATGGTCAAACTTGCCATGCAGTTTGTAGGAGCAGCCCTGATCTATGATGGAATCAGTGATCTGTGGGTTGTGACAAAGACGGTGCGGACGGTGAAAGATATGGAGCAGGAAGCGAAAGCAGTCGACGTAGATTATAAAGAAATCGATTAAGTGATTAAGCGGAAAGAAAGAGAAACAGATATAAAAAGTGTCCCTGAAAATCTGGATAAAAGATTTTCAGGGACACTTTTTTGGTTCGTGATAATAGAATATTTGAGCAAGCTGCATCTGATTGCCCAGACTGCGCTATACTGTAATTTTACCTTCATTGATAAGCCGGATAAATACGTCGACTAATTCCGGATCAAACTGTGTTCCACTGTTTTTTTTCAGTTCACTGACAGCATAGGAGACAGAGAGCGGATTTTTGTATGGACGTCTGGCAGTCATGGCATCAAAACAATCGGCGATGGTAAGTATTCTTGCCATATAAGGAATATCCTCACCGGCAAGACCACGCGGATATCCCGTGCCATCATACCGTTCGTGATGACCAAGTACTGCAGGAATTACATAATCCATATGTGGCAGATAACGGATCATTTTTGTGGAGTTTTCAACATGTGTCTTCATGATCTCATATTCTTCCGGTGTCAGTTCCGAGGTTTTCTGTAAAATACGTTCCGGAATACTGATTTTTCCGATGTCATGCAGCATACCGGCATCACGCACAAGTTCGATGTCATTTTCACTCATGCCAAGATCTCTGGCTAAGATCACAGCATATTTCGACACATTCATGGAATGGATAAATGTGTAGCTGTCCTTGGCATCGATCGCAGCGGTCAGTGCATAGATGGTAGGCGCAACACGTTCGTATGCAGTTCTTAAGTTCGAATCGGTGGAACGTGTCTCAAGACCGGCCCGGTAAACGGTAAGGTGACCTTTGCCCCCTAGTTTACCATAATAGATCGCCTGTTCTGCATTATGGAGCAGTGTTTTCGCATCTGGAGAAATAGATGGGAAAGTGGATATACCACAGGTAATGCTTGTGTCCCACACGGTATCGTTTTTGCTCCGCAGACTGATGATATTATGGATGATCTCATTAGCAAGTGCACCTGCACTGGTGGGATCATCCCCCTGTGTCAGTATCATAAAAACATCTGTGCCATAACGGAATGCGAGGTCAGACGGGCTGATCTTTGAAAGGATTGCCTGCGCACAGAGCGTGATCAGATTATCTCCTTCCGTGGCACCGTAAAGCTCATTGTAGAGCTTGAAATCATCAATGTCGAGCAGGATCAGACCAATCGGGGTATCCGTCGAACAGGCATCTTTGATACATTCAAAGGCATGTTTTCTATTATATAAGGAAGTAAGACTGTCTGTGATCGAAGCATGGTAAGCATTATAATACAGGTTGGCGTTGCGCAGAAGATACGCAGCATAGTAACAGATACGGTCGAGACAGACAAGTTCCTCTTCGGTGTAGATGCGGTCCGCATCGTCAGCAATATACAAAAGACCAATGACAGCCTGCTGATAACGGATCGCCTTAATTGCGTGAATATTTTGCTGTGCGAGCCAGCGGCTCTGCCGGGGAGTTAACAGAGGATTGTCTGTAAGAAAATCTGATCCTGTTACAAGAAAACCTTTTTGGTGCAGTATCTCTTCGAGAAATGCGTCAGAAGGAACGGAGTAATCTTTTTCAAAGAAAATATCTCCCCATCTGCGTACAGTGTAAAAGGAACGTCTGGTGTTTAAATTCTGTGTTAGTAAAAGTCCCTGGGGATTCAGCAGCAAAATGAGAGAATCTATCAGGATATTGTAAATTTCATCGGTATTTAAAGTGCGGATCGCAGACGACAGGAAATTTTCCAGAATCGTATCTTTGTGTTCTGACAACATATGGTAAGGAGCCTCCGGAAGTGATTTTTCTTGAGAATGTAGCAATATTATACTATAATACTTTTGGTGTGACAATGGTGCTTTTGATATAGCCGGTGCAGAAAAGAGGAAAGAAAATGAGATGTGAAGAGTTTAAAATGGAACGCACGGGATTGTTAGAGGTCGGGGATGTTTTGCCGGTCACAGAGGGAAAACTGCCAAGTTCCTACTATTATACATTAGGAAAGGCATATGCGATGTCTGCAAATTATGCGGTAAGTGAACGGATCAGATCAAGAGAGGGAAAAGTTGTAGACGTAAAAGAAACCCCAAAAGGGTACTTTGTGACAGTTGAATTTGACGAATAAATGGTATAAAATATATGTATTGTAATTTGAAAGGATAAGTACATGCGCTATATACCGACAAGCAGGTTAAAGCCGGGAATGGCTCTTGGACAGGATATTTATGATGGAGCGGGAAGACTTCTTTTAGCGAAACATCTGCTCCTGACATCAGAATATATATCCAACCTGGAGTTCCTCGGATATCCTGGAATATACATAGATGATGAATTTACATGTGGCATAGAGATACAACAGGTGCTCACACCACAGGTGCGTTGTCAGGCATTAAAACTGATACATGAGCTGTTTGATTTTGATACGGATGACAGCGAATTGCCGGTCGATGAAGTGAAGCTGCGCATGACAGTGAAAAATGTTGTGGAAGATATCCTGAAAAATGGCGATGTAATGTTTAACATAATGGATATCCGCAATTATGATGAATATATTTATTACCATTCAGTGAATGTCGGTGTGCTCTCTATCATGGTTGGAGCGAGATACGGACTGGAACGAAACAAATTATATGATCTTGGAATTGCAGCAATACTGCATGATTTAGGAAAAAAGTTTTTACCTGAAGAAATCGCAAATGGAAAATGGCCGCTTACCGGGAAAGAGAGGGAAGCGTGGAAAAGTCATCCAAAACTTGGAGCAGAATATTTGAAAACATCCTATCATTTTCCTGCGATGGTTTATAGTGGGATACTGATGCATCATGAATGGTTTAATGGTGAAGGATATCCGCTGGAAAAAAGCGGAAGAGACATACCGTTATATGCGAGGATCATTAAAGTTACAGACAGCTATGATGCAATGATATCAAAGCGTCCCGGCAGGGAACAGCTTTCGCCGGCAGATGCGATTGAATATATGATGGCAATGGCGGGAGCGGAATTTGATCCGCAGTTAGTTAATATATTTTTACGCAGAATGGCGGTTTATCCGATTGGATGCGAAGTGGAGTTATCAAACGGACAGCGCGGCATTGTGGCAAAGAATTTTAGAGATTTTTCTCTCAGACCGCTGGTACAGATCGTGGAGACAGGCGAGATGCTCAATCTCCGTGATGATCCGGAAGGTCGCAGCGTTACCATAGGAAGAATGATTATGTAAAAATACTTTGAGGGAGATATGACTGGACAGGGAAAGAGCGCGATAGATACGCTTTTGGCAGAAAGTTTTAAAGAACTTGCATTAAAACAGCCGATCGAGAAGATTACGATCAAAGAGATTACAGATAAGGCAGGCGTGATACGGCCGACATTTTATAACCATTTTCAGGACAAATATGAACTTTTGGAGTGGATCATAGATACACAGCTGATCGCTCCGGCAGAACCTCTGATACAGAACGGTATGGTAAACGAGGCATTGATACTTTTATTTTCCAACATTGAAAAAGAAAAGGAGTTTTATCAGAAAGCGATCCACTTAGAGGGACAGAACTCGTTTGAGAGCATTGCACAGTCCTGTATCATGAAGGTGTTCCTGAGGGTGTTTGAACGTTCGGCAGCCACGAAGAAACCAAAGTATGTCTGGCTGACACCGGAACGTATTGCTGCGTATTATGCACAGTCCATGTGCTATATTGTCATGAACTGGATTCGGTCCGGGATGACGATCTCAGCGCGGGAGTTAGCAGAGATCTATGATTACATCATAAAGAGATCCATGGAAGATATTTTAGCGGAACTTTAATATGTGAATTAAATATACAATCGGAATCAAATGTTAACTTTGATATACATTTTGGGCAATTTGTATAATAAGATGCTACAGAAAAATTAGATTGAATCTTTTCAGATTCAGTCTTTTTTTTTACACTAAAGGAAATTGTGGCAGGGGGAATGTATGCCACAGGAAAATAAAAAGAAAGAAAAGAGTGAAAAAGATGATTAAGTTTGGAAAATGGGTAGTGAAATTCCGTATCCCGATTCTGATCCTGAGTTTTTTGCTGTTGATACCGACCGGGATCACTTACATGAATACGCGGATCAATTACGATATCCTCTCATATCTCCCGGGAGATATTGAGACGATGAAAGGACAGGATATCCTGTTAGACGAGTTTGGAACAGGTGCTTTTTCCGTGGCGGTCATAGATGGCATGCAGGAAAAAGAGATCACGCAGTTAGAGGATAAGTTAAAAGAGATCGACCATGTCAAAGATGTTTTATGGTATGGTGCACTTGCTGATATTTCCATCCCGATGGATATGCTGCCGGATGACCTGAGAGATTCCCTGCAGAATGCAGATACAGGCAGCCAGCTTATGATCATTACATTTGATACTTCCATGTCAGCAGATGAGACACTTGATGCCATCGAGGAGATACGGGGACTGACCAATGAACAGTGTCTTTTGAGCGGTATGTCCGCAGTCGTTACCGATATCAAAAAGATCTGTAACAGTGAGGTCATCATGTATGTTGTGATCGCAGCAGGATTATCCGCACTGGTGCTTGCACTTACGATGGACTCATTCCTTTTACCGTTTATCTTCCTTCTGAGTATCGGTATGGCAATCGTATATAACCTTGGAACGAACTTTATCGCAGGAGAGATTTCTTTCGTTACACAGGCACTTGCAGCAGTATTACAGCTTGCAGTTACAATGGACTATTCCATTTTCCTGTGGCACAGTTACTTAGAGAATCAGGAACGCTATCCGGATGACAGGAAACGTGCGATGTCCCATGCAATCTCACAGACGTTAACTTCTGTAGTCGGAAGTTCCATCACAACGATCGCCGGATTCCTTGCAATGTGTTTCATGACATTTACACTTGGTATGGATCTTGGTGTTGTTATGGCAAAAGGTGTTGTATTTGGTGTTATCGGATGTGTTACGATCCTTCCTGCAATGATCCTTGCAATGGATAAATGGATCGAAAAGACAAGACATAAAGCCTTCATACCGGATCTTGGACGTATCGGAGGATTTGTGACAAAACATTATTGGATTTTTATTATTTTATTCTTAGCGATCATCGGACCTGCTTTTTACGGACAGAATCACAATCAGGTATATTACGATCTGATGGGAACACTTCCGGATAACTTAGAGAGTGTAAAAGCAGGAAACGCACTGGAAAATGATTTTGATATGGGTGCGACACATGTGATCCTTGCAAGCAGCGATCTAAACTCCAAAGATGCAAGAAACCTGGAAAATGAGATCGGTGATGTGGACGGTGTAAAACTGGCATTAGGACTTGATTCCGTTATGGGACCTACCGTACCAAAGGATATGATCCCGGATGATATCAAAGAGATGCTTGACAATGGAAAATATCAGATGATCTATGTTATGTCTGAGTACAAGACAGGATCAGATGAGGTAAATGCACAGTGTGATGCGATCCGCGATATCATTAAAAAATATGATGACACCGCAATGTTAATTGGTGAAGCTCCATGTACGGAGGATCTGATCACGATTACAAATACAGACTTTAACACAGTAAATGCAGTTTCTATTATTTTAATCTTCATTATTATCGCATTCGTATTAAAGTCGATCTCATTACCGGTCATCCTTGTTATGGTAATCGAGTTTGCGATTTTCATCAACATGGGTATCCCGCATTATACCGGAACGGTTCTTCCGTTTATCGCTTCCATCGTAATCGGAACGATCCAGCTCGGTGCAACCGTTGACTATGCAATTCTTATGACAAACAAATATAAGAGAGCAAGAAACCACGGAGCAGAGAAACGTGATGCAGTAAAAACAGCGTTAGACAGTTCCTTACAGTCTGTCATCGTCAGTGCATTAAGTTTCTTCGCAGCAACATTTGGTGTAGGAATGTATTCCAGTATCGATATGATCAGTTCCTTATGTATGCTTCTTGCAAGAGGTGCATTGATCAGTTTGGTTGTCGTAGCATTTATCCTGCCGGCAATGTTTATGGTATTTGATAAATTAATCTGTGTAACAAGTGCAGGTTTCCGTTATAAAAAAGATTCGTCAGTTCAGTAAAATAGAGGAGGAAAAAAAGATGAAATTACCAGAATTAAAGAAAAGATTTACAAGAAAATATGTGATCCGTATTATTGCAGGTGTGTTAGTCGTTGGAATGGTCGGAACAGGAGTTTCCACGGCAAATGTATTTGCAGCAAAGACAGCACAGGAGAGTACTGAAAGTACAGAGAGCACCGAAAAAGACAGCGAAAAAGATGATTCTGATGCTGAGAGCAAATTAAAAGATGCATTAGATGACAGTATCAAATTCAGCGAGAAAGAGATTGGCAAAGAAGAAACGGTATATGTTCTTGCAGACAGCACCGGAAAAGAGCGCAAAGTGATCGTTTCCGATCATCTGATCAATGATGAAAATAAGGATACGATCGAGGATGCTTCTACCTTAAAAGATATCGAAAATGTAAAAGGTGATGAGACATTCAAACAGGATGGCAGCAAACTGACCTGGCAGGCAGACGGCAACGATATTTATTATCAGGGAACCTCCACAAAAGAGACACCGGTATCCCAGACAATTACCTATTCTTTGGATGGTAAGGAAGTAAAGCCGGAAGAACTTGCAGGAAAATCAGGAAAAGTGACGATCCGTTTTGACTATACCAACAATGAGACAGTAAAGACAAAGATCGCAGGAAAAGAGGAAGAAATCTACGTTCCGTTTGCAGCGGTCAGCGGAATGGTATTAGATGACAGCTTTTCCAATGTAAAAGTTACCAATGGTAAAGTAATCTCCGATGGCAAAAATAATATTGTAGTCGGATATGCACTTCCGGGATTAAAAGAGAGCTTAGATGTGGATGATTCTGATTTTGACGGAGATGTATCGATCCCGGATTACGTGGAAGTAACTGCAGATGTGGAGAATTTCTCATTAAGCACCACAATGACAGTTGTGATGAATGCAACAAACTTTATCAGCAAAGACGGAGATGCAGATCTTTCTGAAGTTGATGATATGTTAGATACTTTAACAGATGCAACAGATCAGTTAAAAGATGGTTCCGGTGAGCTCGCAGACGGTGTAGATACTTTAAAATCCAAGATGGGTGAGTTTAAAGACGGTGTCGGAACATTAAAGAACGGTATCAAAGATTATACGGATGGAGCTTCTACTTTATCCACAGGAATCGGAACATTAAAGAGTGGTGTGGATACCTTAGCAGGAAGTGTACCAACACTGATCAGTGGTGTGGGAACCTTAAAAGATGGTTCAGCAAGTGCAGCAAAAGGAGCATCTTCCTTAAAAGACGGAGCAGGAACCTTAAAGAAAGGTGCCAAGGATGTATCTACCGGAGCCAATACATTGTCCAAAGGTGCAAGTGATCTTTCCACCGGAGCCAATACACTTTCCACCGGAGTGAATGATCTTTCTACCGGAGCAGATACGTTATCTACTGGAGCTTCTGATTTGTCTACTGGAGCAGACACTTTAGCTGCCGGAGCTTCCAGTCTGAATACAGGTGTCCAGACACTTGCGAAAGGAGTAAAAGATTTAAATACTGCTGTCAACGGCGGTGAAACAACGCTTGCAGGCGGAGCATCTGCAGTCAGTGCAGGTGTGGATACATTAGTTGGAAAATTGGGAGATATGGCAACAACTTTACAGACTAAAAAAGATCAGATCAATGCCAATTTACAGGCAAATGGTACATCCATTGAAAATGCACAGGCTACGATCGATTCCTTAAAGAGCGCACAGTCAAATCTGATGAACGGAATTGCCATGTACAGTGCAAATCCTGCAAGTGCAACAGCAATTTTTACGCAGGTGGGACAGGCACTTGGCGGTGTTTCAATCAACAGAGTAAATGATGCAATGACTGTAGCGGTAAGCCTGTCAGACAAGATCGCAACAATTGGTCAGGCTCAGGGAGCTGTTTCAGCTATCGATGAAGCAGCTAGTCAGATTTCTGATCCGACAACACAGGCACAGCTTACAGCACTTCAGGCTGGTGCGAAACAGGTGGCAGATGGAGCAGCGCAGGCATCCGGTGCAATCAGTACTATGGCTGGAAAAATGGATGATCTGACTAGTGGTTCTGGTCAGGTGGCACAGGGAGCAAGTGATCTTGCAACAGGAGCAGGAACCTTAAAGAAAGGAGCAAGTGATCTTGCAACAGGAGCAACCAAGTTAAAGAAGGGTGCCGGAGACCTTGCAACAGGAGCAGGAACCTTAAAGAAAGGAGCAGGTGATCTTGCAACAGGAGCAGGTCAGGTGGCAGATGGAGCAACGACTCTGCACAAAGGAGCGTCTGATCTGTCTGACGGTTTAAATACTTTAGACGGTGGTATCGGACAGTTGAAAGAGAAAGCCGGATCACTTGCAACAGGAGCTGAGCAGTTAAAGAGCGGCACAGACCAGCTTGCAAGCGGGGCATCCACACTTGTTTCTAATAATGAAAAATTAAACGATGGTGCAGGCACTTTAAGTGATGGAACCGATGCGATCATTGATGGTGTGGGAGAGCTTTCTGACGGTGCACATAAACTTGCAGACGGAATTACAGAGTTCAGTGAAGAAGGAATCGACGAGATCATCAATTCTTACAATGGAGATATCGAGCCGCTTGTTGACCGTATTCAGGCTGTATTAGATGCCGGTGCTGATTATCAGACTTATACTGACATTGCAGACGGAGTGAACGGAAGCGTTAAATTCATTATTAAAACAGATGCGGTAAAAGCTGAAGATTAAAAAACAGCCTTTAGGAGGAGTAAGATGAATGCGTTGGAGAATCTGCTGATCATAGCAGGCATATCGTTAGATATATTCGCAGCCATGGAGTGTCAGGGATCACTGATAGCAAAGATAGATAAAAAACAGCTTGGCAAACTGTGTATACTGATTGCTGCATGGCAGATGACAGCACTGTTCGTCGGAAGTTATCTGTCAGGAATTTTGTATCGCAATACTATAACGCACAATGAAAAAGTGACTGGATTTGTCATTGCAGCAGCCATCTTTTTCTGCCTGGGAGTGCGGCTGGTTGCAAAAGCCATAAAAAACGAGCGGATCATAGAGCACTGTGAGCAGAAACTCGGCTGGAAACATCTGCTTGCAATTGCAGCAGTTACCAGTAGTTATACCCTGCTGACGGGTATAGCATTTGGTTTCCTTGGAACAAATCTTCTTGTGATGCTTCTGATGGTTGCCGGACTTACCATTGCGGTTGTCGTGGCTGGTATCTATACCGGATATCATCTGGGATTTGAGCATAAGACAAAAGCATATATTGCAGGAGCGATACTTCTGTGGATCGCGGGAATAGACGTTATCGTAAAACATATTTTGCGGTAGGATAAATCCGGTTTCCGGCTGCCAGAAAAATCTGGCGGCTGGGAACCGTATTTTTTTCGTACGTTGCAACAAGTTTTTTTCTCCGTTATAATGGTAATGTTGGAGGCAGAACAGATGAAAATTTTACTTACGGCGATTAACGCCAAATACATACATTCCAATCTTGCTGTGTATAATCTGCGTGCATATGCCGCACATTATGCGAAAGGCATGACGGCTTCAGACACGGTGGAGATCGGAGAATACACGATCAATAACCAGATGGAAGATATCTTAGAGGGAATTTATAAGGCAAAACCGGATGTTTTAATGTTTTCCTGCTATATCTGGAATATTGCTTATGTGGAGGAACTGGCAGAGGAATTTCACAAGCTGCGTCCGGAAGTGCCGATCTGGGTGGGAGGTCCTGAGGTATCCTACGAGACGGAGAGCTTTTTAAGATGCCATCCGCAGATTACCGGTGTGATGATCGGGGAAGGGGAAAAGACTTTCTGTGAACTGGCAGAGTATTATGCCGGAGAAAGCCGGAGAGACAAAGAAACGGAAGAAAAGCAGAGAATACAGGAAACACAGAGGACAGGAGAGAGTAAATGCACAAAGGAAAGATCGAAACTCGGAGAAATCACAGGGATCGCATACCAAAACGGGGATGAGATCATCTTTACCGCACCGAGGGAAATGCTCGATTTAAGTGACATCCCATTCTGCTATGACAAGGCAGGCGATTTTAAAAACCGTATCATTTATTATGAATCAAGTCGCGGATGTCCGTTTTCCTGCAGTTACTGCCTTTCCTCCGTGGAAAAGCAGCTTCGTTTCCGCAACACGGAACTTGTGAAGAAGGAACTGCAGTTTTTTATTGACCGGGAAGTTCCACAGGTAAAATTTGTGGACAGGACATTCAACTGCAATCATGCGCATGCGATGGAGATCTGGTCTTACATCAAAGAACATGATAATGGGATCACCAACTTTCATTTTGAAATTTCGGCAGATCTGTTAAAGGAGGAAGAACTTGCCCTGATCGGTACCATGCGGCCGGGACTGATCCAGTTAGAGATCGGTGTGCAGTCGACAAATGGGGTAACGATCAAAGAAATCCACCGTACCATGCAGCTTGAACGGTTAAAGGAAGTTGTGAGAGAGGTTCAGAAACATGAGAACATCCATGAACATTTAGATCTGATCGCAGGACTTCCATTTGAAGATTATGATACATTTGCAAAATCTTTTGACGAGATTTATGAACTTCGTCCGAACCAGCTGCAGCTTGGCTTCTTAAAGGTGTTAAAGGGCTCCTATATGTATGAGCATGCGAAAGAATATGAGATCACATACCACAGCAGACCGCCTTATGAGGTGCTTAAAACAAAATGGCTGCCTTATGATGATGTATTAAAGATACGCCAGGTGGAAGAAATGCTTGAAGTGTATTATAACAGCGGGCAGTTTGAAGTTACAATGAAAGTACTCGGAGTTCTGTTTAAAAGTGCTTTTTTCCTGTTTCAGGATCTTGGGAAATTTTATGAGAAAAAAGGCTACTTTGGCATGAGCCATGCGAGAATCCGGCGTTCGGAAATTTTGCTTGAGTTCGTGGAAGAAACATTTTCTGCTGACACGGAGAAGGAAAATCTACAGGAAGTGCAAAATCTTTGTGAGATTTCTGATATTATAAAAGAAAGCCTGATCTTTGATCTGTATTACCGGGAAAACTGCAAGAGCAGACCGGCATGGGCAAAAGATTTAAGCACATGGAAACAGGTGACGCGGATATACTGTAAAAATGGAAAGCAGTCCCATGTGGAGTGTTTTTCCTACCGGTTTCCGGATAAAGGAGAGCGTGTATTAAAAGAATTGCCAGAGCGTGCAGAAAAGCCATTATATGCACTGTTTGATTATACAGACAGGGATCCTTTAGATCATCAGGCAAAGGTAACATGGATCATGGAGGACGAAAATGCAGGATTATGTAGTAATTGATCTTGAAATGACAGGTCTGAATGTAAAGACCGATCATATTTTAGAAGTGGGGGCAGTCAAAGTCAGAAACCATCATGCCGTCGATCAGTTTGGTGCAATTTTACGTCAGAATATAAAGATACCGGAAAAAGTAACCGAACTTACCGGAATTACGGAGACGATGGTGCAGGAAGGTGCGGAAAAAGAAGATGCCATGAAGCAGTTTTTTGAATTTATCGGAGATGATATCATCGTTGGGCAGAATGTGATTTTTGACTACAGTTTTTTAAAACAGTGGGCAGTCAACCACAATATGCCGTTAGAGCGGAATGCGGTCGATACTTTAAAACTTGCACGGAAATTTTTGCCCAGAGAACAGAAAAAAGATCTGGAAAGTCTGTGTGCATATTTTGGGGTAAAAAGAGAAAATGCACATCGTGCATTTCATGACGCTTACGAAACGTGGCAGGTTTATGAGGCACTCAGGGAACGGTATGAGGAAGAACATGCCGAAGATTTTTTGCCGAAACCGCTTCTTTATAAGGTAAAAAAGCAGACACCGGCAACGGCACGGCAGATGAAATATTTAAGGGAATATGCAGCACATTATCAGATAAAACTGCCGGATGATCTTGCAGAGATGACAAGAAGTGAAGCATCAAGACTTACAGATCAGCTTATTGCCAGACATGGAAAGCTGCAGAGGAAAAAATCAGATTTTAACGGATGATTCCTCTGGGAGCATTGCAGTCAGTTTTTCTACGATCGAACGTTTCATCAGGGAGTCAAGCTGTTCTGCAGATGAAAGGAGTTTACGGATCTGTTCCGTATCACCGGAAGACTGGTAGATCTCAGCTAAAAGCAGATAGTTTTGGCTTAAATCAGAACCAATGCTGATGCCGTATTCTAAAATTGTGCGGGCTTCATTCGTATGACCGAGTTCTATAAGCTGCCCTGCATAGGCAGTGAGAGCCTGGCAAAGTGTGGTAAAATTCTGCTCGTAGTCAGTCAGGGCAGGGAGACTGGCAGTCCCATAGGCGATCTTTAGATCGGTATTGGTCTGCGTGCCCAGATTGACGATCTTTTGTCCGGAAAGAGCCTGCAGAGTTTTTTCATATTTTTTTAATAAATCATTTTCGTACATACCTATTGGAAATTTATCAAAAGGTATGGTAATATAGGGAAGTCCGCTTAAATCCTTTAAACGGGTGTTGTTTGCAATGGATTCTTTTTTCCAGAAACGGTCGGTGGCGCTCTCCTGAGAGCGGATGGAACGTTTGCGGAAAAATGTGAGCAGGCAGATAACTGCAATAAATAAACCTAAAAGTGGCATGTTAAATCCTTTCCGTGCCGTGTTTTTGAAATGGAGGTACATCGATATGTATGATTTCAGTAAAAAGAAAAATAAAAAAGTACTTGCAGCAGTTGTGATCATTCTGGTAGGAACAATGTTACTTACTACTGTACTTGCGGCACTGTTGTAATAAATCTGTTCATGTAAAATATACTAAAAACAGGGCAAACAGTCAAATATATTCGTGGTAATGCATCTTGAAAAAGAGGGCAGTTGTGATAAAATGAACAACAAAGATTCAGTAAAAGCAATAGTTTCAGAGGGAAAAGATGAAAAAAACAGGTAAGATATTAACAGCTCTGGGGTTAGCCATGGCATTTGGCTTCGTTATGAATCCGACGCAGGCAAAAGCGGAAGATACAGACCGTATCGCAGAGGGAGTTTATATTGGCAATATTGATGTTGGCGGCATGACAGAGCAGGAAGCTCTGAGTGCAGTGACTGATTATGTAAATAATGCAGGGGAAGCAGTATTTACACTGACTGCGGGAGAGCGCAGCACACAGGTGAAAGCATCGGATCTTGCACTTGAGTTTACCGATATGAACGTTGTTTCAGAGGCGATGGATGTCGGAAAGAGCGGTAATCTGATCAAAAGATATAAGGATAAAAAAGACCTTGAAAATGGCAATGTTGTCATTGATATGGTGTTGAACGTAGATCATGATACGGTTTCTGAGTTACTTGACGAGAAAGCGGATGAGCTTGATCAGAAAGCAGTAGACAACGGACTGGTACGTGAGAACGGTACGTTTAAGATCATTAAAGGATCACAGGGTGTTGAGGTCAATGTGGAAAAGTCGATCGCTGCGATTGAAAATTATGTCAGTGACGGCTGGGACGGACAGGGTGGAAGTATTGAACTGGCAGCGGAGATCGTGGAACCTAAGGGAAGTGAAGAAGAGCTTTCTAAGGTAAAAGACCTGCTTGGTGGATTCAATACGAATTACAGTTCTTCCACTCAGAACCGCTGTGATAATATTGCAACAGCAGCTGATAAGATCAACGGAACTGTTCTGTATCCGGGAGAAGAGTTTTCTGTATACGAGACGATCGGACCGTTAGATGCAGCAAATGGTTATGAATTAGCAGGAGCCTATGAGAACGGGCAGACGGTGCAGTCATATGGCGGTGGTGTCTGCCAGGTTTCAACGACTTTATATAATGCAGTTATATTAGCGGAGCTTGAAGTTACGGAGCGTTCAAACCATTCTATGATCGTTACCTATGTAAAGCCATCTATGGATGCTGCGATCGCAGGTGATTATAAGGATTTAAAATTCGTAAATAATCAGGATGTACCGATCTATATTGAAGGATATACTTCAGGGAAAAATGTTTATTTCAATATATACGGGGAAGAGACAAGACCTGCAAACCGCAAGGTAACATATGAGAGTGAAGTTGTGTCGGAGCAGGATCCGGGTACACAGTTTGTGGCAACCGGAGATCCGGTAGGAACGATGAGTGTATCACAGGGAAAACATGTCGGATATGTGGCACAGCTTTGGAAAGTTGTTACGGTAGACGGTGTGGAAGAAAGCCGCGAAGTATTTAATAAGAGTACTTACAAAGCATCACCGAAGATCGTCAATGTTGGAACCGCGTCAGAAGATCCGAATGCATCAGCGACGATCGGCGCTGCATTAGCGACCGGTGACGAGGGGACTATCTATGCCGCAGTGGCTCAGTTTACGGCAGCGGTATCGACTACACAGGAACAACCGGCTGAAAACCAGTCTGCAGAGGAGCAGGCAATCGTCGGAGACGGACAGGTGGATGTCAGCGGAGATAACGGCGGAAATGGTCAGTAATTTATTATAAGAAACAAAAAGAGGCTGCCTCGTAAGAGACAGCCTATAACTATAAACAGGAATGGAGTTTGCGATGAAGATTGGAAAAGTACCGGAGAATGTGCTCAAACGCTCCGTATTTAAACAGATACATACCAAAAGACCGGAGGTTGTCTTAGGCGCCGGTGTGGGAGAGGACTGCGCGGCGGTCAAGCTGGCAGAGGATGAGACACTTGTGATGTCAACAGATCCGATCACAGGAACGGCACAGGATATCGGTACGCTTGCGATCCAGATCACAGCAAATGATCTTGCCAGTGCGGGAGCAGAGCCTGTCGGTGTGCTGCTTACGGTCTTACTTCCGCCAGAGGTTGAGGAACCGGAGTTAAGAGAGATGATGCAGCAGGTAGAGGCAGCATGTGCGAAAGCAGGTGTGCAGGTCATGGGCGGTCATACGGAGATCACTGCAGTTGTAAACCAGCCGGTCATTTCCGTATGTGGTGTTGGAAAAGTAAAAGACGGATGTGTGATCTCTACCGGCGGGGCAAAACCGGGAATGGATATCCTTGTGACAAAATGGATCGGGATCGAGGGAACATCCATCATTGCAAAGGAAAAAGAAAAAGAACTGTTAACGAGATTTTCTGCACCATTTGTTGAAAATGCAAAAAAACTGGATGTATATTTATCCGTACTTTCAGAGGCTGCAGTCGCCGTTCGGTCTGGCGTTAGTGCTATGCATGACGTCACAGAGGGCGGTATCTTTGGTGCACTCTGGGAAATGGCAGAAGCATCTGGCGTCGGACTTGAAATCGATTTAAAAAAGATTCCCGTTCGTCAGGAAACAATCGAGATCTGTGAATTTTTCGGAATCAACCCATATGAACTGATCTCAAGCGGTTCTATGCTGATGGCAGCAGCCGATGGCAATCTGCTGGTAAATGAACTGAAAAAAGCAGGAATACCGGCAACAATTATCGGAAAAGCAACAGCCGGAAATGACAGAGTTTTATTAAATGAGGATGAGAGACGGTTTTTAGAACCGCCTAAGACGGACGAATTATATAAGGTAGTATCATAACAATAGATTGTGCATTTAGCGGGAAAATCTATTGTCAGAAATTAAGATAGTGCTCAAAAGAGTACAAATTATGGAGGATATCATGCGCGAAAAGATTTTAACGTTTATAGAGAAGAACAGCAGAATAGATTTAAAGGAACTGGCAATTATTTTAGGCGTGGATGAGGCTGCCGTGGTAAATGAGCTTCAAAAGATGGAAGAAGAGCATATCATCTGCGGATATCATACCCTGATCGACTGGGATAAGGCAGGCATTGAAAAGGTAACTGCCTTAATCGAAGTGCGTGTCACACCACAGCGTGGAATGGGATTTGACAAGGTGGCAGAGCGTATCTACAACTATCCGGAAGTAAATTCTGTTTATCTGATCTCAGGCGGTTTTGATTTTATGGTAACGATCGAGGGAAAAACACTGCGTGAGGTTTCACAGTTTGTCTCCGATAAACTTTCACCGCTTGACTCTGTTTTAAGCACAAAGACGAACTTTATTCTGAAAAAATATAAAGACCACGGAACCGTTATGGCAGAACCGGCAAAAGATGAAAGGATAGAGATGTAATATGAGAGATCCGTTAAATAAAACAATCACAACGATTCAGCCGTCCGGGATCCGTAAGTTTTTTGATGTAGTGCATGAGATGAAGGACGCTATCTCCCTTGGTGTCGGTGAACCGGATTTTGATACGCCGTGGCATATCCGCGACGAGGGTATCTATTCCCTGGAAAAAGGAAAAACACATTATACCTCAAATGCAGGTTTAAAAGATTTAAAGATTGAAATCGACCGCTATTTAAACAGACATTACGGAGTGTCTTATGACGTGGATCATGAGATCATGGTTACGATCGGGGGCAGTGAGGCGATCGATGCGGCTATGCGTGCCATGTTAGATCCGGGAGATGAGGTTTTGATCCCACAGCCAAGCTATGTATCTTATGTGCCTTGTGCCATTTTAGCAGGTGCAGTGCCGGTCATCATTGAGTTAAAGGCAGAAAATGAGTTCCGTCTGACACCGGAGGAATTAGAGGCTGCGATCACGCCGAAGACAAAACTTTTAGTGCTTCCGTTCCCAAACAATCCGACCGGTGCGGTCATGGAAAGATCCGATCTTGAGAAAATTGCGGAAGTGATCAAAAAACACGATATTTTTGTGCTGAGTGATGAGATATATTCCGAGCTTACTTATCTTGAAAAACATGTAACGATCGCATCTTTACCTGGCATGTGGGAGCGGACGATCGTGATCAATGGATTTTCAAAATCACATGCCATGACAGGCTGGCGTCTCGGATATGCATGCGGACCGCGTGTGATCATCGGGCAGATGTTAAAGATCCATCAGTTTGCGATCATGTGTGCACCGTCTACGAGCCAGTATGCAGGTGTTGAGGCTCTCAAAAACGGAGATGAAGATGTGGCACAGATGAGAGAGGAGTATAATGGCAGACGCCGTTATCTGCTTCATCGTTTTAAAGAAATGGGACTTTCCTGTTTCGAGCCATTTGGTGCATTTTATGTATTTCCATGCATCAGTGAGTTTGGCATGACATCCGAGCAGTTTGCAACAAAGCTTTTAAATACAGAGAAGCTTGCAGTCGTTCCTGGAACTGCATTTGGTGACTGCGGAGAGGGATATATCCGCATTTCCTATGCATATTCACTGGAGAATCTGAAAGAGGCAATGAATCGCATGGAAGCATTTATTCAGGGACTGAGAAAACAGAGTGAAAAATAGGCTGCTATTCACATTGTTGTCTGTTTCTACGCAGAAATAAGGAGTATTATGGCAAAGTTAAATATTGTATTATACGAGCCGGAGATTCCGGCAAATACAGGAAATATCGGAAGAACCTGTGTTGCAACAGGGACAAGACTCCATCTGATCGAGCCGCTGGGATTCCATCTTGACGAAAAGTCAATAAAACGTGCCGGAATGGATTACTGGAGTGAACTTGATGTGACGACTTACGTGAACTGGGATGATTTCTGTGAGAAAAATCCGGGTGCAAAGATTTATATGGCAACGACCAAAGGACGTCATGTTTACACAGAGGTTTCTTACGAACCGGACTGCTATATTATGTTTGGAAAAGAGAGCGCAGGGATTCCGGAGGAGATTTTAAAAGCAAATCCGGATACCTGTGTGCGGATTCCGATGATCGGGGAGACACGTTCACTGAACCTGTCAAATTCCGTTGCGATCGTGCTCTATGAGGCACTCAGACAGAATCAGTTTGACCATATGAAGCTGCAGGGCGAACTGCACAGACTGCGCTGGGACGACTGATACGGGAAGGATAAAAACAGATGGGAATTATTAAGGCAAAACAGCTTGTGCATGAGTATATCAGACGTGATGAAGAGGGAAATGTAGAGTCGATCCAGACTGCCTTAGATCACGTGGATCTGGATGTGAAGCAGGGAGATTTTATTGCGATTTTAGGGCATAACGGTTCCGGTAAATCTACGCTTGCGAAGCATATCAATGCACTGTTAGCCCCGTCCGAGGGAAGTCTCTTTGTGGACGGCATGGATGTTTCAAAAGAAGAAAATGTCATTCCGGTGCGAAAAACCGCCGGAATGGTTTTCCAGAATCCTGACAACCAGATCATTGCGAGCGTAGTAGAGGAGGATGTCGGATTCGGACCGGAAAATATCGGTGTGCCGACAGATGAGATCTGGCAGCGTGTGGAGGAGAGCCTAAAGGCGGTCGGCATGTTAAAATACCGCCATCATTCACCGAATAAGCTCTCCGGTGGACAGAAACAGCGTGTTGCGATCGCAGGCGTTGTTGCGATGGAGCCAAAATGTATCGTGTTAGATGAGCCGACGGCGATGCTTGATCCGAACGGAAGAGCAGATGTCATCCGTACTGCACATGAACTTAATGAGAAAAAGGGTGTCACGATCATTCTGATCACACATTATATGGAAGAGGTAGTCGGTGCTGATAAGGTGATCGTAATGGATAAGGGAAAAGTTGTCATGCAGGGAACTCCGCGTGAGATTTTTTCACAGGTCGGAAAACTCAAAGAATACAGGCTTGATGTACCGCAGGTTACGATCCTTGCGGACTTGCTCAGACAGTCTGGACTCGATATTCCGCTTGGCGTGCTGACGAGGGAAGAACTGGTCGGACATATCCTTAGGATTGCACAGATTGACTAAGAAATGAGGATGAACATGTCAATTATTTTAGATAAAGTGAATTATGTATACAGCGAGGGAACTGCGTATCAGATTCAGGCGTTAAAGGATGTGAATTTAAAGATCGAGGATGGACAGTTTATCGGTGTGATCGGGCATACCGGTTCCGGTAAATCAACTCTGATCCAGCATCTGAACGGACTGATGAAAGCCACATCCGGAACGATATATTTTCATGGTCAGGATATTTATGAAGATGATTTTGATCTGCGTGAGCTAAGAAACCGTGTTGGTCTGGTATTCCAGTATCCGGAGCATCAGTTGTTTGAGACAACCATTTTTGATGATGTGTGTTTTGGACCGAAAAATCAGGGATTATCAAAAGAAGAGGCAGGACTTAGGGCATTTGAGGCTCTGCGAAGTGTCGGACTGCCGGAAGAACTGTATTACCAGTCTCCGTTTGATCTTTCCGGTGGACAGAAACGTCGTGTTGCGATCGCGGGCGTGCTTGCGATGAAGCCGGAAGTACTGATCCTAGATGAGCCGACAGCAGGACTTGATCCGGCAGGACGTGATGAAATTTTAGATCTTGTGGAGCGGATGCACAGGGAGCGGGGCATTACGGTTATTCTGGTATCACACAGCATGGAGGATGTCGCAAAATATGTGGAGCGGATTATCGTAATGAATCATGGAAGCGTGATGTTTGATGGCGCGCCGAAAGAAGTGTTCCGCCATTATAAGGAGCTTGAATCAGTTGGTCTTGCGGCACCGCAGGTGACTTACCTGATGCATGAACTGAAGGAAAAAGGTCTGAATGTTGATACAGATGCCACGACAGTAGCAGAGGCGAGAGCGTGTCTGCTTGAGGCGCTGACCGGAATTGATTCCGGAAAAACAGACTTTCATATGTAACGGTTCGGAGGAAGAAGATGTTAAGAGATATTACACTGGGCCAGTATTATCCGGCGGATTCCGTCATTCATAAACTGGACCCGCGCGTAAAACTGTTTGCTACATTTATTTATATTATTTCATTGTTTTGTTTTAAAGGGATTGCGGCATTACTTGTTGCGACTGTATTTTTGGTCTTCTGCATTAAGTCATCGAAGGTTCCGTTTAAGTTTATGGTAAAGGGGTTAAAGGCAATCGTGGTGCTGATGCTGATCACGGCGGCTTTTAATCTTTTCCTGACACCGGGTACACCGATCGTGAGTTTCTGGATCTTTAAAATCACAGCAGAAGGTGCGCAGAATGCGATTCTGATGGCGATCCGGCTGACTTACCTGATTCTTGGTACTTCGATCATGACACTTACAACAACGCCAAACCAGCTTACGGATGGTCTGGAAAAATCATTGATGCCTTTGACAAAAATCGGTGTTCCGGTACATGCGATCGCAATGATGATGTCGATCGCACTTCGTTTTATTCCAATCCTCATCGAGGAGACGGACAAGATCATGAAAGCACAGATGGCAAGAGGTGCTGATTTTGAGAGCGGCAATCTGCTACAGAGAGTGAAAAATATGATTCCTCTTTTAGTACCGTTGTTTGTTTCTGCGTTCCGCCGCGCCGATGACCTTGCGATGGCGATGGAGGCACGCTGCTATAATGGCGGTGAGGGCAGAACCAAGATGAAACCGCTGCGTTATGCGGGTGTGGATCATAAGGCATATGTGCTTGTGATCGGATATTTTGTGGTTATTCTGTTGTGCAGATTCTTTTTACCGTTTCCGCAGTAAATTTTGTTGCATGAAGCTGCAAAATATAAGCAGCTTTGTGCCACAGAAACAAATAGATAGTTATGGAAGCAGACACGGCAGGCTGTTTAGAAATGGGGACAGGATCAGTATGCGTATAAAAATGGTTGTGGCGTATGACGGCACAAATTACAAAGGATGGCAGGTGCAGCCGAACGGCATCACGATAGAGGAAGTGTTAAATAAAAATCTCTCGAAACTTTTGGGGGAAGAGATCGTGGTGAGCGGTGCAAGCCGGACGGATTCCGGGGTACACTCACTTGGAAATATTGCGGTGTTTGATACGAACACGAGGATGCCGGCAGATAAGATCGCATTTGCCCTGAATCAGAGACTGCCGGAGGATATTGTGGTGCAGGGATCATGCAAAGTGGAGGATGGCTGGCATCCACGTTATCAGAACAGCAGAAAGACTTACGAATACCGCATCTTAAACAGGACATTCCGTATGCCTACAAGACGGCTGGATACTTATTTTTATCATTATCCGCTGGATGTGGAAAAAATGAAAAAGGCGGCATCTTATCTAGTGGGCGAGCATGATTTTAAGAGTTTCTGTGCGATCGGTGCACAGGTAAAAACGACGGTGCGTACCATTTATGCCTGTGATGTGGAAAAAGATGGGGATATCATTACGATCCGTGTGACCGGGAATGGTTTCCTTTATAATATGGTACGGATCATTGCAGGGACGTTAGTGCAGGTTGGCGGTGGCGCGGTTGCACCGGATGAAGTGGGAGAGATCCTTGCAAAAAAAGACCGCAGTGCGGCAGGACCTACGGCACCGGCACATGGACTTACGATGATGGGGATCGAGTTTGAGTAAGCAGGATAACGGAATATTTTAAAATACGGCTGAAGTCAGTCAGCTTAGAGAAGGCTCACCTAATTCTTCTAAGAGGGCATTGGCATCGATCACGGACAGCTTTTTTTCTATGGCAAAAATGAGGATAGAGTCACGTTTGCTTTTAGAATAGAGCTGTCCGTTTTTTGTGAGCGTGAGAGCACGCTGCGTTTCCAAAAGATCGAGCTTTAGCGCAAGGCAGAGAGAAATAACCTTATCACGGGAGGGACTTCGTCTGCCGTCTAAGATCTGGTAGCCGTAATTGCGCTGTATCTGGGCTGCGGCGATCAGATTTGCAGCGGTTATATTGTGGGCTATCATCTGTTCGTTCAGATATTCCGGAAAAGTCGAGACGGCTGCCATTTCCGGAAGTGTATCGGTATATTGTTTTAATTCAGCCGTATTTTTGGTGGCAGTGAGAAGTTTCATTAATTCGTCTGTCGTTTGCTGTTTCATAAGGTCTCCTTGAATTGTTGTCCAAAAAATAATAAAATACATTTATATGATTATACAGATGTCATCAGGCAAAAAGAGTAAGGTTGTTTTACTGTCCGACATCTATCATAGCGTGTTATACAGATGAATGCAAGAAACTGGTGGAAAGTCATATGCTGCTTGAGGAAGAATACCGTCTGTCGGAATATGTGGATCTTGGCAGGCTGAATGAGAATGAAAAAGTACATATCGTAAGGAATAAAGTAAATGGTGTCATTGGTGTAAGAAAGTATGTTGCACCGGATTTGAAGGAGATTTATCTTTTTTTAAAGAAAAATCCGAATCCATATATACCGGAAATTTATGAATGTATACAGACAGAGACGAATCTGATCGTGATCGAGGAATATTTAAGCGGAAAAAATCTGGAAGAAATGCTGCGGGAAAAATTTTTTTCGGAGAGGGAAGCAGCAGAGGTCATAATCTGTCTGTGCAGGGCACTTCATCCTTTACATAATGCGAAAATGCCGGTCATATGCAGAGATCTGAAAGCAGAGAATGTGATCATCACCAATGAGGGAGAAGTAAAGCTGATTGATTTTGATATTGCAAGGATTTACCAGCCGGGCAAGTCAAAAGATACCGTTATGATGGGAACGGAAGGCTATGCAGCACCGGAGCAGTTCGGATTCGGGCAGACAGATGCGAGAACTGATATTTATGCGATGGGTGTACTGCTTAATTATATGCTCATGCGTTGTTTTCCTCTGGAAAGGATAACGGAGGGGCGTTTAAAACCGGTGGTATTAAAATGCATCAATTTAAATCCAAAAGACAGGTATCAGAATGTGGATGAACTTGAAACTGCTGTAAGCGGTGCAGTGAGTGCGTCTTACAATATGGAAAATGTGAGTATTCATAAGCCGCCTTTTTATAAAATACCCGGTTTTCGATCTGGAAAACTGTGGAAAATGATCGTTTCTGTTTTGGGGTATGCATTTGTTACATATTTCTTCTGGTCGTTAGAATTGAGTGGTAGTAAGGGGCAGCCGCTCGCGGCTAAAGAGCTTACACTGGAACGTTTTGTACTCTGGCTGTCACAGATCGTATTTATATTTTTTGTCTGCGACTATATGGGGATACGGAGAAATATACCGGTTGTAAACAGCAAAAAACGGATCATAAGACTGATCGGTTATGTGGCTGCGGAATTTATTTTTATTTTTGCGGCAGCTGTGATATGTGTAACCTTAGAAGCGATATTATTTTAAAGGAACAGAGAAAATGTATGCACAGAGCATACCAAAAACGAAATAAATATGGTTAAGATGAGAGAAGCATAAGACAGAAGCTGTTTTACGCTTCTTTCTTTTTATCCTGTTGAGACAGATATTCCTTTAATATCATATTGATGTATTGGGAAAAAGAACGGTCATCCTGTTCTGCGAGGAGTTTTAACTGTTCGATAACATCTGAATCAAGTGTAATGCTTACTTTATTTTTTAATGGTTTCATAGATAACCTCATTTCTTCTTTTATATTTTATATATACGATAAATGGTTGACATATACCACTAAGTAGGATAAAGTAGCATAAAGTAGGATGATATAAAACACAGGAGGAAAATCATGCACAGCTTGCTGGGCATTGCTCCATGCAAGAGGCACATGCTATGGAAGCTATAAAGCTGCTTGCATAGCAGACATTTTGCTCCGCAAAACATAGGAGTAAAATACTCTGCTCCTGCAAAGGCAGTCGCATTTTGCTCCGCAAAACATAGGAGGAAAATCCTCTGCTCCTGCAAAGGCAGTCGCATTTTGCTCCGCAAAACACAGGAGGATTTGAAATGGAAAAGGGAACAAAGGTATGTAAGTATTGCAAGACGGAGATACCAAAAGACGCGAAGGTATGCCCGAACTGCAGAAAGAAACAGGGTGGCATCGGTAAATGGATCGTGATCGCTGTGATCGTGGTTGCACTTATTGCAGCAATTTCGGGTGGTGGAGAGGATAAACCGAAAAAAGTGGAGAATGATCCGGTGCAGAATACTACGGATAATAAGACAGATACAGAAAAAAATATGACAGAAGATACATCTGCCGGACAGGAGAATAGCGAGAAAGATATATTTGGCATTGGCGAAACCGCGGAAATGAATGATGTACAGGTTACAATGGTCAACTATACGCAGAATAGTGGATCAGAGTATAATAAACCATCGGATGGAAATGAGTTTGTTCTGGTAGAGTTTGAGATTGCCAATAATTCTGATTCTGAAATAAATATAAGCAGTATGGCAAGTTTTGAAGCGTATGCGGATGATTACGCATTAAACTATTCACTGAACGCTCTTTTGGAGAAAAACGATGCAAATCAATTAGATGGAACCATTGCAGCAGGGAAAAAAATGAATGGTGTAATAGGATATGAGGTTCCGGCAGACTGGAAAACAATAGAAATTCATTTTAAGGATAATGTCTGGAGCAGTAATAAATTTAAGTTTGAAATCATAAAATAGGCAGGAAAAAGTTTACAGTAAGGCAAAAAAAACTTGACACACAAGGCGTCGTGTACTATACTATTTAAGTCTGTGATAGTGAAGTAATGTCAATCCAAAGCCCCGGAGCGACATTTAAGCTATAAACAATTTATTGAATACCAAGCGGTGTGTCCTGGACATTCACATTGCAGCGGTGTTCCGTAACATTATTTCTAGGAGGAAGATCAATGAAAACTTTTATGGCTAGCCCAGCTACCATTGATAGAAAATGGTATGTAGTTGACGCTGAAGGTATGACATTAGGACGTTTAGCATCTGAAGTTGCTAAAGTATTAAGAGGAAAGAATAAAGCAATCTTTACACCGCACATCGACACAGGTGATTATGTAATCGTTGTTAACGCTGAGAAGATTAAAGTAACTGGTAAGAAATTAGACCAGAAAATCTACTACAATCACTCTGATTATGTAGGTGGTATGAAAGAAACTACCTTAAAAGAAATGTTAGCAAAACATCCGGAAAGAGTTATTGAGCACGCAGTAAAAGGCATGCTTCCAAAAGGACCTTTAGGAAGAGAGATGTATACAAAATTATTCGTATACGTTGGACCGGATCACAAGCATGCAGCTCAGAAACCTGAAGCTTTAACATTTTAATTAGGAGGGAAAAACAGTGGCTAATACAAAGTATTACGGAACAGGAAGAAGAAAATCATCTGTTGCCAGAGTATATTTAGTACCAGGTACAGGTAAAGTTACCATCAATAAAAGAGATATGGATGAGTATTTCGGGTTAGAGACATTAAAGGTTGTTGTTCGTCAGCCTTTAACAGCTACCGAGACAGCTGATAAATTCGACGTTTTAGTAAACGTTCGTGGTGGTGGATACACAGGACAGGCAGGAGCTATCCGTCATGGTATCGCTCGTGCGTTATTAAATGTAGACGCTGACTACAGACCAGTATTAAAGAAAGCAGGATTCTTAACACGTGATCCTCGTATGAAAGAGCGTAAGAAATACGGTCTCAAAGCAGCTCGTCGCGCTCCGCAGTTCTCAAAGAGATAATTCAAGAACAAAAATCAGTCCCACAGATTCAGGGTATTCCTTGGATTTGTGGGATTTTTCTTTTTGTCCGTTTTTATGAATTTTTGTCTGTTAGTAACAAGTTAGAAACAAATTAGTAACACTGAATCAGGTGTCTTGTGCAAGACTTTTGTTGTCTTGTGCAAGACATTTTCTGATTTCCAGTTTTGTCTTGCAATGAACTGTTCTTCCATCCTTGAAGATGACATCATATCCATCATGTGTGTTGCCTTTGATTGTCAGAATCTTTTCCCTGGACTTTTCTGCAAGCTGCATATTATCATCATTGATTGGATTCTTGTGCGTCCCACAAAGTTTTGATTTCCTTCTTGCTGAATGGTTTTCTGTCAAATGAATTTGGGTTTCCTGGCTTGCTAATGTCCACATATTTGACTATACAGGAACAAGTGCAAGATGCGGATATTGTGTTAACCGCTTCGCAAATTGCATACAGGGAATTGGAAAGGAGACAGACTAAGGAACTTGATGAAAAGCGGTCAGAACTTCAATCGGTAAAACAAGAGCTGGAAAGCATGACAGATAAAGCAAATAAAGCAGTAGAATTGCTTGATACGATCAATGCTTTTGTATCATCATTCAGATTATTTGCACCGACAATAGAAGAATATGCCAATCAGGTTGAATCGGATAAGACGATTGAAGCAGGTAATTCATTTAGAGGAATACTTAGTGAATTAGGCAAACTGCTGGAGAATTCCAAGGAGCTGATAAAAGAAGGAATCTGCTGGTTTCAAAGGCTTATGAGGTGGAAAACTTCTAAGGGTGAAGTGGCTCCGGTATTCATAGAGAAAAGCAATGGATATTCATAATCGGTGTATGGATATATGAATGTGGAGACTAGGGAATATTACAGCAAAGAGACAATTCAGTGGGAAATTAAGGCTGGTAACCGGACAGGGACAGTAGAGCAGATGGATGCTAATGTTGTGGCTATGGCTAGGGATTTGCAGAAAATATTGAGGATTGGAACGGAGCAGAAGAGGTTGTGGGAGGCGTATGATGGGGAGATAAAATTTATGATAGAACTTGTGTTCGACTTATGACGGTGATATAATATAAAAGAGTCAAACACAAGTTCCGTTGCTATTATTCAATATATCGAATATAATATAAAAAGTTAAGTTAAGAGGTATATAGGATAGCAATTTAGGCAATGAAAAATGTACATTTAGCAAAGAATAATACAAATATTGTGTTTTGAAAATAGAATAGATGTAGTATTTACATTTGATGGTAATTGGACAATATCAGATAATAAGAAATATAAAAAGGAGATATGAAATGTTTGAAAAACTTATAAATCAAATAAAAGAACTTTCTACAATAGATTTCAAGGAAGCAACTGAGAAAATAAGAAAATATATTGATGAAATATCAGAGGAAGATTTCAAAGAAATCGTAAAGCAGATAGGTACTATTCCTGAAAATATTGAACATGATTCTACAGAAGAAAAATTATATTCAAAGGCTTCGGATATAGTTTTAGCAAGATGTTTTAGATTGTTAGGGTTGGCATCGAGGGCTTTGGATGAAAGAGCAGATAGTGCTGATATATTGGCAGAAAGTATTTCGGGATATAAATATAGCTTAGTTGCTGATGCAAAATGTTTTAGATTGAGTAGAACAGCAAAGAATCAGAAAGATTTTAAAGTGAGTAACTTGAGTGATTGGCGTGGTTCTGAGAATGAATATGCTGTTTTAGTAGCACCATATTTTCAATACCCACAATCTACTAGTCAAATATATTCAAAAGCTCTCGAAAATAATGTATGTTTGTTGTCTTGGGAACATATATCTATTTTACTTGAAAAAAATGTAAAAGAGACAGAATCATTATCTTTGGAATCATTATGGAATGCCTCCCAAATGATAGCAAGAGATAAATCATTAAGTTTTGCTAATGCTAAATGTTGTTTTTTACCTAAAATGGATGTTTATGTTGCAAAGAAAATAGGTTTGCCAGAAGCGCAATATAGAAGTATGTTAAATGATTATAAAAGATTAATTACATATAGGGGGAAAACAGAAATATCATATTGGAATGGTTGCATAGAGGAAATAAAGAAATTTACCAAAGAAAAAGCAATAGAAGAATTAATTAAAGCAAAGAAATTACAGGAAAAAATAAATGCTATTTCACAGTATATAGATAAATTGAACAGGTAGGTGAATATTGATGGGCAGAGTTGAATTGGGAGATTCAATACAATTAATAAAGAGTGTGGATACAGAATCTGTGCATTTGATATTGTCTGATATTCCATATGGAATTAATTACGATAAATGGGATGTTTTACATAATAATACAAATAGTGCACTGTTAGGGAAAAGCCCAGCTCAAGAAAAAAGTGGGACAATTTTTAAAACTAGAGGCAAACCATTAAATGGATGGGCTCAATCAGATAAGAATATTCCGATTGAATATTATCAATGGTGCTCATCATGGGCGGAAGATTGGTTGAGAGTATTGAAACCAGGTGCAAGTTGCTTCATATTTGCAGGACGGAGAATGGCTCATAGATGTATTTGCGCAATGGAAGATGCAGGTTTTATTTTTAAAGATATGATTGCGTGGGAGAAAGACTCGGCGGCATACAGAGCACAGAGAATTAGTTGTGTTTTTGATAGAAGAAATGATGAACAGAATAGTTTGGCATGGGAAGGGTGGAAAATAGGAAATCTTCGTCCATTATTCGAACCAATACTGTGGTTCATGAAGCCCTATCCGCAGGGAACTACTTTGACAGATAACATAACTAAATATGAAGTTGGCGCATTTAATGAAAATAAGTTAAAAGAATTAACTACTCTGAATGAAGGTATTGAAGTATGCTCTAATATCTTAAAAGTAAAAACTCAAAAAACTGATAGAGGATTACATCCGACACAAAAAGCAGTGGAATTAATGGAAATACTTATTTCATTAGTTACTAAAGAAGGACAGACAGTGTTAGATCCGTTTTGCGGATGTGGTACAACATTAGTCGCAGCAAAAAGATTAAAAAGGGAGTATATCGGTTTTGAGATAAATGAGGAATATTACAACAATATCTTATTAAGGATGGATGATAATGAATAAAATACAGGTTGGTTTTTCCACACCATTAAATGATGGAGATACAGAAAATACTACTTTAGGATGCAGGTATACAAATCCTGATATTTGCTGAAGTAATGGTATAGTTGGAATATGTGCTTTTGAATCTGAAGATGGTATATGTAAAAAACATTGCGTGCATGGAGAAGAAAGTATAATCAATTAGCTAACGATGAGAAGAGAACAGAATTGTAATATAATAAAATTATTTTTGTGGCAAAAGGGATGAAAAAATGCAATTATCTGATTTTATACGAAAATTCCGTAATCACCCATTGTTATTTGTAGGTACAGGAATGAGTCTAAGATATTTGGGAAATTCATATTCTTGGGACGATTTGCTGAAAAAAATTTGCTTTGAATTAAAAGGTAATAATGAATATTATCATATGTATTTGATGAATGTATTCATAAGAAAAGCGGACTCAATGAAAGACCTAAATACTATAATAGAATAAAGAGGGGATTTAAGTATTTTGATAGTATGTTGATTTGTGTATATCCTAATTATATTAGTGGATGTTTTCATAGGAGAAAAGCATTGTTAGAATATTTAATTGGTCAGAAATATGTAGATTTGTTGTTTGAGCAACTTGATTAGATATAAATATTAAGTGGTAAATAATTGAGAGCGATTGTGTATATTGGATGAATAGTTCTTGGAATCTGTGGGCAGTGTTACGCATACAACAGATATGTAGCTCTACCATAAAGTCACACTCGATTTTTACCCCATTTTATGGCATAATATGTCGAAAAAGATTAAGAAATTCTTGATTTTATGCCAAAAATATTGTTTTTTGCGATAGAGATATTATAATAAATATGCAATCTGACACAGAATACAAAAGAAGGGGAGAAATACAGGATGACAAGTACACAATATATAAGAGCAAACCAGAAAGTATACAATGTCGTGATGGCGCAGCTGATCGTAATGACATTTTTATCAGTAGCGGCATGTCTGACTGGATTTAAGATTACAGTGGCGATTCAGGCAGTGGCAACAGTTGTGGGGATCATAGTTGTGAATACTTATGCGAAGAAGTTCTGGGATGTAAAAAGAGGCGGAGAGATTCTGCTTGGAACAGCAACAGCAGTCTATTTTATTTTCCTTGTATTTAATCATACAAATTTCGTATATGCGTATGCGATGCCGCTTCTGGCAGCAAGTACCATTTATTTAAATGTACGGTTTTTATATATAGGAGGAACGATCGCAGTTGTTGGAAATGTGATCCATATTATTGCACAGATTATCCGTGGAACCGCAGATTCGAGTGAACTTATTTTTGGAATGATCGTGCTTGGCATATTGATCTATGCAGTGCGTGAGACATCGCTTCTTCTTACAAAATTTAATGAAGAGAATCTGGAGGTGCAGGCTGCAGCATCCGAAAAGATGCTGGTTACAGCGGAAAATCTGGTGAAACATTTTGATTCTGCGAAAGAAAAATTAGAGACATTAGAGGAAGTGATCAATAATAACAATGAATCTATTTCCAATATTGCCCAGAGCACGGGAAGTACTGCGGAGGCAATCCAGCAGCAGGCATTGATGTGTGAGGAAATCCATAAGAATACGGACAGTGCAGAAAAAGAAACCGAAGCGATGATTGATAAGGCAAATCATACGATGGAGAATGTGGCAGAGGGTGCGAGACTGGTAACAGGATTAAAAAATCAGGCTGACAATGTGGAGCAGGCAAGTAACCATGCGGCAGAGTCCGCCAAACAGGTCAGCAACCGTGTGGAGGAAGTAAAAGGAATTGTTGCGACTATCTTAAGTATCTCCAGCCAGACTAATCTTCTTGCATTGAATGCTTCTATTGAGGCAGCAAGAGCAGGTGAGGCAGGAAAAGGGTTTGCAGTCGTTGCGGAAGAAATCCGTCAGTTATCGGAGCAGACGAAAGATGCAACGAACCGGATTACGGATATTATTCAGGACCTGAATGAAGATGCACAGCATGCGATGGATAGTATGGAACATTCTGCGGATTCAATCCGTGAACAGAACGAACTGATTGAGACAACAAAGAATAAATTTGAGACCATCAATGACGAAATGCAGTCACTGGCAAGTGCAATCGGAGAGATCGAGGGAAGTATGCAGTCCATTTTAAACAGTACAGACACAATTTCCCAGAGTATATCGAATCTCTCTGCAACTGGTGAAGAAATAGCTGCTTCTTCCACAGAAGGACTTCAGACAGCAGAACATGCGGTAGAGGCAATGAAACAGACCAAAGAGATTATTGACGCTACTTATCTGCTGGCGCGGGATTTAGAGACTTATGCAGAATAGATCAGACAGAAAATAACAGTGGGAGGCTGAAAAGTCAGATAGAAATAAGTTACTGTGTGAACAATAACAAAAATGCAGGGATCAGGAATAGAATGAATATTGCATATTGTGAAGATGAAAAGATCCAGTTAGAATATGTGGAACAACTGATCAGAAAATGGGCAGATGAAAGGAAAAGCATTGCTATATATTTTGGCTATGGCAGTGCAAATGAGCTGTTATTTGAGCATCCGGACAGCTTTCCTTTCGATCTGCTCTTTTTGGATCTTGATATGGACGGCATGGATGGCATGGCGCTTGCAAAGGAGATACGGAAATGGGATAAAAATCTCCCTATCGTATTTTTGACGAACCGCAGTGAGTATGTGTTTGAAGGGTATGAGGTCGGGGCGTTGCGTTACCTGTTAAAACCGGTGGAAGAATCTAAGTTTTTTTCGCTGTTAGATGATATTTCTTCTGCACTTGGAAAAGAAAAGCATTATCTGATTGAAAATGTGGATGGGGAAACTGTAAAAATTCCAATTGATACCATTTACAGTGTGGAAGCAAAGGGACATTATATCTGTGTGCATACAAGTGCCAGAGATTATGAGTACAAAAAGAATTTTTCTGAGATTGCGGAGGAACTGACAAACAGTCAGTTGGGGCAGGAAAAAGAATTTATCAGTACGCACCGGAGTTTTCTGGTCAGCCTTGCGGCAGTGGAGCGTGTGCTGCGCACGGAGTGCATTCTTTCGGATGGCAGCAGTGTGCCGGTGAGCCGCAATGCTTATAAGAGTGTGAATGAGGCGTTTATCCGCTATTATATGAAAAGTATCCACTCGCATGAAAATTAGATTTTTGGAATGAGGAAAAATGAGAATACCCCTGATTACAAAATATCTGGAAGAAAAGAATATGGAGTACCAGAATGCCCTGCTCGAAAAACAGGTGCAGGAGATACAGAATATCTATCTTACCATGCGCGGCTGGCGTCACGATTACCACAATCATTTACAGGCGATGAAAGCGTATGTGAAGATGGGGCAGTATGACAGGTTAGAGGAATATTTAGGATTGTTGGAGCAGGATTTAGATCACGTCAACCAGCTGATCGAGACTGGAAATGTCAATTTAGATGCCATTTTAAATTCCAAAATATCCCTGGCACAGAAAAATGGAATTGATATTGATTATCAGGCAAAATGTCCGGAAATACTAGCCGTCAGTGATATCGACCTGTGTGCCCTGATCGGGAATCTGCTTGATAATGCAGTGGAGTCCTGTGAAAAACTGACCACAGAAAGACCGTTTATAAGACTTTATATCGGAGTACTCAAAAAACAGCTATATATTTCGGTGTCAAATGCAACAAATGAGACAGTGCGGAAAATGGATTCCGAGTATATCAGCAAAAAGCGGGGAAATCACGGACATGGACTAAAGAGGATCAATCTTGTGGTTGAAAAATATGGCGGCTATATTAACCGGCAGAATGAGCCGGGAGTGTTTGTGACGGAGATCATGCTGCCGCTGTAAAAGTTTCTGAAAAAAATTGGTTTGTATATGGACGATACCATTGGTGCACGGAAGATGACCTTCCGTGCACTTTTTGTGCCTGAGAAAAAAATACTGATAGAGTATAGGTACAGAAGTGATACAGCGTACAGATGTACCAAAATCACGAAAGTATCAGGGAAAATAGTGGAGATAGATCATTATGAAACTCATCCAGAACACAGAGTTGTTGTGAGAGACAGACCAATTTATAAGAAGGTGCTGGGGAGCCGTCGGTACTTAGCGACCGTATTCTGGTCGCTTAGTATCCGCTACGAGCGACACGCAGCGCAAGCGTGCCTTCGTTAAATTGGTCTGCCTCTCACAACATCCACAACCTGAATCAGAGTTTCAAAATGATCGAGCCACCACCACCCCAAACGAGAGGAGCCACAACATCATGAACCAACCGAAAAAATACACCGCCTTAGCAAGCCAGCATTACATCCTCAGCGAACTATGGCACTACAACAGGTCCACTATCTTTTTTGCCCTTGCAGAGATCATTGCTGAGATTGGCAAAGGCTTTGGCACAATTTTGATTCCATCCATGATCGTAGCATTCTTAGAGCAGTACACAAAAGGTATGATCACCGCAGCAGCTCTGCCTACAGCAATGGCAAAACTTGTGACATTTTTTGTCGGATACAGTATCTGGTGTATGATCACCGGATATCTGAAGCGGAGAAATCAGTTCCAGTACGTTAAATTCCGCTGCGGCAGAATGACCGAACGCTGCTATCAGAAATTTATGTCACTTGATTATGTACAGTGTGAGGATGAAAAAGTCCAGCAGCTTTTAAAGAAAGCAGGAGAGGCAGTCAGCGGAAATTATAGAGGTGTCGAGGGCGTCTTGCATTGTGATGTCGAGCTCTTAAAGGAAGCCGGTGCATTGATCCTGTATGCATCCTTAATCACCGGCGTGTCGGCATGGCTGGTTGTGCTTTTAGTCACAATTTCACTGATCCAGATCTTAAGTTATAAACTGGCAAATAATTATGAATTAAAGCACCGTGATGCAAAGGCAGAACTTACGGTAACACAGGATTATATCGACCGTCAGGCATATACCGTGGAAAACGGAAAAGATGTAAGGCTTTACCAGATGAAAGAATGGCTGAGTGGTCATTACCGGGCTGCAAACAAGAAATACCAGACATTGCTTGCAAAAGAAAAAGCCTGTTATTTTGCGGATGATCTGTTTGGACTGCTGCTGCAGCTTGGCAGGGATGTGATCTGTTACGGTTATCTGATCGGGCAGCTGATGCAGGGAATGTCCGTGGCACGTTTTGTGCTTTATATCGGAATTGTCAGTGGATTTTCCACTTATTTTTCGGAACTGACCATGAAGATCAGCCAGATATCAGCCTGTTTAAAACCGGTTGGACAGATGCAGGAATTTACAGAGCTGGAGAATATATATCACCATGGTGAGGGAGTCCGGTTAGAGGATGAGCTGGCGGCAGTAGAGGTTGAATTTTCACATGTCAGTTTTTCTTATCCGGGAACTGATTATAAGATATTAGATGATGTGAGTTTTCATATGAAAAAAGGCGGAAAGATGGCATTGGTCGGCATTAACGGCGCCGGAAAATCAACGATTGTCAAACTGTTATGCGGTTTTTATATGCCGGATGAGGGACATATTTACATCAACGGAACGGATCTTGCCACGATGGATCTTGATGCGTGGTACCGGTCACTTGCAGCAGTCTTTCAGGACGCATTTACCTATTCGTTTTCCATTGCGGACAACGTTTCATGCAGTGTGGGAGAGGACTATGATGAGGAAAAATGCAGGGAGGCATTAAAGGATGCCGGATTGTGGGAGAAGATTCAGAAACTGCCGCAGAAAGAAGAAACATTTATCGGAAAAGAGGTAAGTGAAGATGGAATCCATCTTTCCGGCGGGGAGACACAGAAGCTGATGCTTGCGCGTGCACTCTACAAAGGATGTGCACTTTTACTACTGGATGAGCCGACCGCAGCGTTGGATGCGATCGCAGAAAATGAGATGTATGAAAAATACAATGAAATGCTGATGGGAAAAACGGCGCTTTTTATTTCCCACCGTCTGGCGTCGACGCGGTTCTGTGACCATATCCTGTTTCTGGAAAACGGAAAGATCACGGAGGAAGGAACCCATGAGGAATTGATGAACAAGGGTGGCGGGTACGCCGAAATGTTCCTGGTGCAGAGCAAATATTACAAAGAGGAAGGGGCACAGTCACATGAAGAAGATATGGCATGAATTTACAAGTTTTATAAAGATGATCAGTAAAGGGAAAAAAGATGTGGCTGTTGTCATGGCGGCAGGCGGATTTATGAAAGCGTCCATTCCGTTTCTGGTATTTTATTTTTCGGCACAGATTTTAAACCATGCGATTGAAGGAGATTATGAGGCATGTGTGAAAAGTGTGGCGGTACTTTTACTGTCACAGTTTGTATGTGAGCTGGTGAACCGGTTCTGCCAGAAACGGATAGAAGTACTCGGAGAAAGCTGCCAGCAGATCGTAAGGCAGCAGATGGCAGACAAAGCATTTGAACTGCAGTATGAAAAATTTGAAAAACAGGAGACGATAGATTCTTTAAGGCGTGCAAAACTTACGGCAGGGGGAAGTGGGGATATTAAAGAGCAGATAGACACCTGTTATCAGATCTTTGTACAGTTTTTTTCCATGTGTTATTCGGTCGTATTTTTCCTGCTGCTGATACTGAAAATCGATGGCGGACAGAAAAAAACATTTTTTGTTTCCTATGGATCAACGCTGCTTTTGATTGTCTTATATGCAGTTATCGCAGCATGTAATCTGTATCTTGGAAAACTGCTTACTGCAAAACAGTATGAATTTATACATGCAAATGACCATAATAACGCATTAGGCAGTTATTTAGGCGGAATCATGACAGATGAAAAAAACAGCAAAGATATCAGACTTTATGGTCTGTCAGGACTTTTTCTGGGAAAATACCGGCAGAAGATGGAAGGATTTAACATTTATTTACAGATGGGAAAATTAAATGGGAAATTCATAGGTTCGATCGAAGGTATCAATCAGTTCGCAGCAGGAGTCGCCTATCTGCTGGTAGGCATGAAAGCATTAAACGGAATGATCGATATCGGAAATGTTATTTTATATGCGGGTGTCATTTCACAGACCGTTAACTGTATCACGGAATTTGGGTCACAGGTCATTTCTTTTCAATTTTCAGCGGAATATTTAAGTGTTTTTGATGAATTTATACAAAGTCCGGCAATGGATTACGATGGTACACTGCCGATCGAAAAGCGGGATGACGGACAATATGAATTTGAATTTCATGATGTAAGTTTTGCTTACCCGGACTGTGGGACACAGGTGCTAAGCCATGTCAGCTTAAAATTTAACATTGGTGAGAAAATGGCACTGGTCGGAAAAAACGGTGCCGGGAAAACGACGTTAGTCAAACTGCTCTGCCGCCTTTATGAGCCGACGGAGGGCACGATCACCTTAAACGGCATTGATATCTGGAAATACAATTATGCGGAATACACAAGGGCATTTTCGGTTGTCTTTCAGGATTTTGCGATGTTTTCCCTGCCGGTCGGCGAAAATATCGCTGCAAGCAGCAAGGTGGATGAAGAGAGAGCATGGGAAGTGTTAGATCAGGTCGAACTCTCCGGACGTGTGAGAGCAATGAAAGACGGTTTAAAGACGCAGCTTTACAATAACAATGGTGCAGGAGTCGATATTTCCGGCGGTGAAGCACAGCGGCTTGCCATTGCACGTGCACTTTATAAAGACGCGCCGTTTGTGATCTTAGATGAGCCGACTGCCGCTTTAGATCCGATCGCTGAGGCACAGATTTATGAGAATTTTAATGAGATGGTAAAAAATAAGACTGCTATTTATATTTCCCATCGCATGAGCAGCTGTAAATTCTGTGACCGGATCGTTGTGTTAGATGCCGGAGGTATCGCTGAGATTGGAACGCATGATACACTTTTGGCAGGAAATGGAATCTACGCAGAGCTTTACCGGACGCAGGCGCAGTATTACGCTTAAAAAATCTTAATATTTGCTTAAAATCCCTTATAAACTATATTCAAAAGGAAAATTGTGCTACAATACCAATGATGGCAGTTTATGTGAAGAACTGCCCCCAAAAGAGGAAAAATAAGAGGATGGGAGGCAAAATGTTATGATAAAAAAGAAACTGGAATGGTTAAAGCGCGGTCTGTGCATCACATTGGCGGGTGCTATGATCATCTGTTCCGATACCATGACATTTGCGGCAGAAGCTGCAAACGGACAGGTAGTAGAGCAGGCAGAGGATACAGAAAATGAGACCGGAGTTTTAGCAGATGAGCAGTCAGAGCAGACAAAAGAAAATGGTGAACAGGAGAATCCATCTGAGGTAACAGGACAGACCGAGGTTACGGAAGCAACTGAAACTGAGGAGACAACCGAAGTAACGGAGACAACCGAAGCGACAGAGGTAACCGAGGCTACGGAGACAACTGAAGCGACAGAGACGACCGAAGTTACGGAAGCAACTGAGACGGCTGAAGAGACAGAAGCTACCGAGGAAACAGAGATCAAAGAAGCAGCGGCAAGCGGAGTTATTATCAGTAAAAAAGACAGATATGCAGTTGTCAGTGCCGGAGAGACGGTTGCACTTCCGGGATATTCGTTTGAGACAACAGGAGATAACGAGCCGAAGGTCGAGTGGCTGATCGATGACAACAGTGTGGCGGCACTTACCACATCGATGGTAAATGGAAAGCTTACAGGACAGGTAAAGACGCTTACAGCAGGAGTCGCAATCCTCACACTGCAGGTAAAGGACAATCCAAGTGACAAGGATACATATTATGTTGTTGTAAAACCGGAAAAGGCGCCTGCAAACTGCACCGCTGAGACTACTTATAATACGGTAAGTCTGAACTGGGCAAAGGCAGCAGATGCAGATGGTTATACTATCACACGAAAAGTGGAAGGTGCAGATACAGAGCAGACGATCGCACATGTGGATGGCGTGGATGCAGTATCATATAAAGATACGGGAGTACAGACGGGGATCATTTATATTTATCATGTATACGCATATACGAAATACACAAACAACGGACAACAGGATTATGCCAATACGGATACATATGCAACCATAAAAGCAGCACCACAGCTTGGAAAAGCTGCATTGACATCGGTTACAGCGGAAGGCTACAGCAGCCTGACACTGAAATGGGAAAAAGTGGATGGTGCAACCGGATATATCGTATATCGTTCCACAGATAAGTCAAAAGTGGATACGCAGATCATGGATATCACGAATGGAGCAGTAAGTTATGTGGATACAGCACTGACAGCCGGAAACACTTATTATTATAAAGTACAGCCATATTGTGTGGTCAATGGTAAAAAGGTTTATGGCGATGCATCCGGTATCCTTTCCGGAAAACCGCTTCCGTCAGCAACAAAACTGACTGCAGAATCAGCAGGTTATAAAGAAGTAAATCTGACATGGAGTGCAGTGGATGGGGTGACAGGTTATGAAGTTTACAGAAAAACGTCATCATCTTCCTACAAAAAGATCGCAACTGTAGCAGGCGAAAAGACAGGTTACAGTGATACAAAGGTTACAGCAGGTACAGCTTATACATACAAAGTAAGAGCATATAAAACGGTTAATGGAAGTCAGGTATATGGAGATTATTCCAATGAATCGACAGCAACCCCTGCTTTAGAGGCACCACAGATCGCACTTAAAAATGCGTCTTACAACAGTGTGACGATCACATGGAACCAGATCAGTGGTGCACATGGTTATAAAATATATCGTTCTACCAAAAAGGACAGCGGATACAGAAAAGTTAAGACTGTCAATGATAAGACAACACTTACTTATACCGATAAAAAATTATCCGTAGGAAAAAAATATTACTACAAAGTCTGTGCATTCCGTACGGTTGGAGATAAGGATGTAGCAGGAAAATATTCTGATGTACAGACGATCAAAGCAGCACCGGAAGCAGTAACATTAAAATCAGAAGCAGCAGGTGCAACAGCGGTCAAACTGACCTGGAATAAAGTTAACATGCCATCGACCGGTGGCGGATATGCGGTATATCAGATCGTAAACGGTGCTGACCAGCTGCTGAAACGGTGCAGTACAAAGAGCACTTCCTATACAGTGACAGGACTTACACCTGGTCAGAAGTACACGTTTAAAGTAGTTTCTTTTGCAAAAGATAAAAATGGAAAAAGAGCATATGGTGGAACTTCAAATGAGCTTACCGCAACACCAAAACTTCTTCCGGTAACGATCGATACGATCAAAGCCGGCAAATATAACAGCGTTGTATTGACATGGAATGTGACTTCTGCCGGGGACGAGGACGGATACCTTGTTTATCGTTCAACTTCCAAAAAAGGAAGCTATAAGCAGATCGGAACCGTAAAAAGAAAGAGCGGAGCCATGACCGGATCTTATACAGACAAGACTGTCAAGATCGGTAAAAAATATTATTATAAGGTAGTGACCTATAAAAATATTGCAGGTGGCAAAGTGCTTCGCTCCTCTTATTCGCCTGCAAAAGGAATTACAGCTTCACCGAGTGTCACAACTGTAAAAATTAAGTCAGCAGGAAATGAAAGCCTGAAAGTTACATGGAAAAAGGTAAAAGCATCCAAAAACAGCTATGTAAAGGGATATGCAATTTACCGCAGTACTTCCGAAAATGGAAAATACAGAAAGATCAAAACCATCAATAAGGGAACGACGACCTCGTATGTAGATAAAGGACTTGTAACCGGTAATACTTATTACTATAAAGTCCGCACATTCTGTACATCCGGCAGAAAGACAATCTACAGTGATTATTCAGAGCCGGCGTCCATGCAGGTGCTTCCGGGAAAACCATCCATTCAGGTAGTTGCGGCAAATTATAACACCATTACGGTCTCCTGGAAGAAAGTAGAAGGGTGTGATGGATATCGTGTATATCGTGCAACAGAGAAAGATGGAAAATATAAATCAGTCAAAACCTGTTCTTCCGTTAATACGCTTTCTTATAAGAACAGTAAGTTAGAGACAGGAAAGACCTATTATTATAAAGTAAGAGCTTATGTGAATAAAAATGGAAAGAAGCTATATGGCAATTACTCTGCCGTAAAACAGGCAACACCGGTACTTACAAAACCGACGGGACTGTATGCAGCCTCAATTGCAGAAAACCAGATCAAACTGACATGGAATGCGGTAGATGGTGCAGAAACCTATACGGTACTTAGAAGTACTTCTGAGAATGGAACATACAAGATTGCTACTGAACTTTGTACGACAAACTCTTTTGTTGATTATACCGCTGTAACAGGAAAAACTTATTACTATAAGATATATGCGGTTCGTGGAGCATATGTCAGTGCGACAACGGATTGTGTAAGTGTTATTTCATCAGCACTTGAGGTGAGCACAACGAGTGTGCTGATCAAGACAGGAACGAGTGTGAAAGTAACGGCAACAGCAAAACCATACGGTGTGGTATACTGGACTTCATCTAACTCCACGATTGCAGTTGTTTCTTCTGACGGAACAATTTATGGTTTAAAGGCAGGAACAACGACTGTAAAGGCGTCCGCAAACGGAATCACAAAAGAGATCACAGTAACAGTCAAAGATAAACTTGATACGGAAAACAAGATCATCGATATCTCCAGTGATAACGGTACGGTAGATTTTAATGCCATTAAGGCATCTGGATATGAATGTGTAATGCTCCGTATTTCCAAAGGAACAACAGCAGATGCGAAGTTCCAGACGAATTATAATAATGCAAAAGCAGCAGGTCTTAAAGTTGGTGTATACTGCTATTCCGTGGCGCAGAATGCAGCTCAGGCAAAGAGTGAGGGCGATAAAGTATTAAATATCCTGAATGCACAGAAGCTTGATTATCCGGTTGTGTATGTACTGGATGATATGTCACTGTTATACAACAATGTAACAGCAACGCAGAGAATTGATTTTATCAATGCATTTAAGACGGAGATCATTGATGGCGGTAAACAGTATAAGTTTGCACTTGGAATCAACCAGAAACTTTTACAGCAGTATCCTGGCAAGTATGTGGATACCAGCAAACTTACAGGAACAGATCTGTGGATCATCAATTACCGTGCAGAAAGCCTTGGAAGCGGCTATCAGGGCAAAGGAAATGTTGCAATGTGGAGATATACAAATCAGGGTACGGTAAATGGTGTAAACGGCAAGGTAAATATCAGTATCCGGTATAAGACCTATTAATAAAAATCTTAGGATACTGTTAATCCGCAGGAATGAGGACAGCTATGAAAAGTTATGCAAAGAAAATCATGACAAGACTGGCAGCAGGGGCGATGGCGCTCCTGCTTGCTGTCGGTACGGCTGCAACAGATATGTCTGTGTATGCAGCAGAAACAAAGACACAGGAAAGCATGGCAGAGAAAAGAAAAATCACAGGTTTTGCAGACCTGGCGGACAATCCGAAAGAAATCCGCATGACGGGCAAGATCAGCCTGGAACGTCTGCTGGCTAAAATGCCACAGAGCATTGATGTGTATCTGGATGGCGGAAAGGATGCCACAAGCATTCCGGTAACCTGGCACTGTGTCGGAGATTATGATAATACAAATTATTTTGTCTATGAATTTGATCCGGGATGGGATACAGAGCAATATTCCCTTGGAGCAGGACTGAAAAGGAAAATACCGTATATCAATGTGATCATTTCTGGTACAGGCTTATACAAAGGTGCCGGCATTTCGCAGAGTGAGAAAAAGTCAAACGAGAAAAAAGTATATAATTTTGCAAAAAAGAAGCTGAAATTAAATACGGCAGCAGCCTGTGGCGTGCTTTCGAATATTGAGAGTGAATCATCTTTTAATCCGACCGCAAGTGTCATCGATACCAATGGCAAGATCAGTTATGGTATCTGCCAGTGGAATGCATCAAGATTTGATAATCTTAAGAATTACTGCAGCAGTAATGGCTATGATTATACTTCTATCGAGGGTCAGCTTAAGTTCTTAAAATATGAGCTGGAGCATTCGGAAAGCAGTGCATTTTCCAAAATTAAAAATGTGGAAAACACTGCAGACGGAGCCCATACGGCAGGATATAACTGGGCACGTTATTTTGAGCGCTGTGCCAGTGTATATTTTGAAGGACGTGCAAAACGTGCGAGAGATGTCTATTGGGCGAAATATAGCAGCGACAGTCCGGATGACCCGGATGATCCGGATAACCCGGACAATCCGGTAAATAAAAAATATACAATTAAATATGTACTGTATGATGGAGAAAATAACAGTGCAAATCCATCGTCGTATAAGGTTACAACTGAGACGATTACTTTGAAGAAGCCGACCAAAAAAGGTTATACTTTTGAGGGATGGTATAAGGAGAGCAGCTTTAAGAACCAGATCACAACGATCCCGAAAGGTTCAAAAGGCAATCTTACATTGTATGCAAAATGGAAAGCAAATAAATATACGATCCGTTTTCATGGAAACAAGGCAACCAGTGGCAGTGTAAAAGAAATGAAAAATCTTGAGTATGATATGGACTATACGCTTAACAGCAATAAATTCAAGCGTAAGGGATATAAATTTGTCCGCTGGAGCACAAAAGCAGATGGAAGTGGCAGAAAATACGGTAACAGGGAAGAAATAGAGAATCTTTCCTCAAAGAATGGTGCAGTCGTTGATCTGTATGCACAGTGGTCAAGAAATACTTACAAGATCATTTACAAGGCAAACGGTGGAGAACTTGCTGACGGAACAGTAAAGAAATACAATGTAGATACTAAGACATTCAAATTAAAAACACCGGTCAGATACGGTTATACATTCAAAGGCTGGTATAAAGACAAAAAATGCACCAGACGTGTGACACAGGTGAAAAAAGGTACCATTGGAAATCTTACATTCTATGCAAAATGGCAGATTAACAAATATAAGATCAAATACAATGGCAATGGTGCAACCGGTGGATCCATGAAAAATGTGACTGTCTGTAAATATGGCAGTACATACACACTGGCAAAAAATAAATATAAGCGTACAGGCTATGTGTTTGAAGGCTGGAATACAAAGAAAAACGGTAAAGGTGATTTTTATGAGGACGGAGAGGATATCCGCAATATCACAGCTAAAAACGGCAAAACGATCACTTTGTATGCACAGTGGAGTAAGAAAGCATACTCCATAAAATATGTATCAGGTGGTGGTACTGTTCCTTCCGGCAATCCGACCAGCTATTATTATGATACACCTACTTTTAAACTGGCAGCAGCCACAAAAGAGGGGTATACGTTTCAAGGATGGTATACAGATTCTGCTTATAAAAACAGGATCACAAAGATTACGAAAGGAACCCGCAAAAATTACAAGCTGTATGCAAAATGGAAGATCAATACTTATGACATTGTATTTGATGGAAATGGTGCAACCGCCGGAACGATGAGATCGATCAGTTCCTGCAAATACAATACGACTTATAAACTGCCTGCAAATACATTCCAGAAAAATGGATATCAGTTTATCGGATGGAGTACCAGACCGGATGGCAGTGAGACTTTTTATGGAGATGAGGTATCTGTATCGAATCTTTCACTCACGGACGGCGCAAAGGTAAAACTGTATGCACAGTGGGAAGCATTGTAGGATGGCAGAAATGAAATTTTATTTAGCACCGATGGAAGGACTCACAGGTTTTGTGTTCCGTAATGCATATCAGAAGCACTTTGGAGATATTGATACTTATTTTACACCGTTTATCAACAATAAAAAGATGAACTACAAAGAGATCAAGGACATTCTGCCGGAGCATAACAAAGGGATGCATGTGGTTCCGCAGATCCTGACAAACCGTGCAGAAGATTTTCTTGCGATTGCAAAAGAACTGGGGAACTATGGATATGAGAGTGTTAATTTAAATCTCGGATGTCCATCCGGTACGGTTGTCACAAAGCACCGTGGAGCAGGTTTTCTTGCAGTGCCGGAAGAATTGGATCATTTTCTGGAAGAAATTTTTGCAGACTGTCCGCTTAGGATATCGGTAAAAACCCGCATTGGCATAAATGATGCCGGGGAGTGGGAACGTATTCTTTCCATTTATGAAAAATATCCGATGGAGGAGCTTATTATTCATCCGAGGGTACAGAAAGACTTTTATAATAATACGCCGGACATGGATGCATTTTTATATGCAGTGGAAAACAGCAGACACACCTTGTGTTACAACGGTGATATCTGCTCGGTGGATGATTATAAAGCCTGGATACAGAAGATGGAAGGAAAAGATAGGGAACATGGCAGTGGAAGTACTGCGCAGCACACAGAGCATATGATGCTTGGGCGTGGAATTTTAAAGAATCCGGGACTGGTTGGAGAGCTGATGGGACATGCGCCGATTACAAAAGATCAGTTTCATGCGTTTCATGATGATGTACTGAAAGGTTATCTGGATGTAATGTCAGGGGAGCGCAATACACTGTTCCGGATGAAAGAACTATGGTTTTATTTTGCGAAATACTTCACGGAACCGGAAAAATATGTAAAGCAGATCAAAAAGACACAGCGGGTGGCAGAGTACCGTGTGATCGTGGATAATCTGTTCCGGGAGCAGGAGTGGCAGCCAGAATAAATATAAAAATAAAATATTTTAGAAAAATATAAACTAAATAATTGTAAAACAAGAATGATTTTGTTATTGTAGAAGTATCATACGAAATAAAATGATAATCAGAAATTGGGGTATAGCAGAGATTATCAGTATAGAAGGAGGACAGTATGAGAAAACATAACAAAATCATTTTTTCTACGTGTATTGTATTGGGATTTACTGCAGTGCTTGCGGGGGCAGCATTGACAGGAGGAGAGAAGGTTCCAAAAGATTTTACAGTCAGTTATGATGGAATAACGACGGCTGATATTAAGGCAGGAGTCAGTGTACATGATCCGTCTGTGATAGAGGCAGATGGTATCTATTACATTTTTGGATCGCACATGTCTGCAGCGTCATCGAAAGATCTGCGGAACTGGACATCGATCGGAGACGGATATACGCAGTCGAATCCGATTTTTGACAATCTGCTTGGAACAGAACATGTATTTGATTATACAGGAAGTAAAGATTCTGTGATACCGACCGATGATAAGAAATATCATGTATGGGCACCGGATGTAATTTATAACAGGGAGCAGGGATTATACTATATGTATTTTTGCACGTCTTCGACATGGAATGCATCAAACCTGTGCTATGCGGTTTCAAATCAGCCGCAGGGACCGTATACCTGGAAGGGGGCACTGGTCTATTCCGGCTTTACAAAGGATACGATTGAAGCAACCGATGTACTTGACTATGTGGATATCGATTATGCCAAAAAGAACTATATTATGGCAGGAAATAAATATAATTATGAGAAATATCCAAATGCGATCGATCCGACTGTTTTTTATGATGCTGACGGAAAAATGTGGATGGTCTATGGTTCGTGGTCGGGTGGAATTTTTCTTTTAGAGATCGATGAGAAAACAGGACTTGTCATTCATCCGCAGGAAGACGATGAAAATGATGTGGATACTTATTTTGGAAAACGGCTTCTTGGCGGTGGACATAAATCGATCGAAGGACCTTATATCCTCTATGATGATGAGAGCGGATATTATTACCTGTTTGTTTCCTATGGTTCTTTAACCAGAGAGGGTGGTTATCAGATGCGCGTGTTCCGTTCTAAAACAGTGGATGGAGAATATGTCGATATGAATGGGGCATATCCTGGCATGTGGGATGATAATGCAGCTTATGGTCTGAAACTTTCCGGTAATTATTATCTGCCGGGGCTTGATAAGGCATATATGGCGACCGGTCACAACTCTGCTTTTGTGGATGAAGATGGAAAAAAATATATTGTATATCATACCCGTTTTGACAATGGACAGGAATATCATGAACCGCGTGTGCATCAGTATTTTCTGAACCGGGATGGATGGCCATGTATGCTGCCTTATGCAACCGATGGCGAGACGATCGCAAAAGACGGTTATGATATTTCAGAGGTGGCGGGAACGTATTATGTGATCGACCAGGGAACTGCGATCAATGCAGAGATCGCCGAGCCGGTAAAACTGGTACTTATGGAGAATGGAAAAGTATACGGTGAAAATATGGAAGGAACCTGGGGCATGGAGGAAGGAACCTGTTATATGACAGTTACATACGGGGATAAAGAATACAACGGTGTATTTTGTCAGATGAAAGATGAAGCGGGAACGGATGTAATGACATTTTCTGCAGTCGGGGCAAATGAGAGTGTCTGGGGTGTAAAATATTTTAAGTAAAATAAGTGCTTGCAAAGAGTTTTTTCCCATGGTAAAGTGGTACATATGTAAAGCCAAGGAAAGGAACGAATACAAATGTTAAAAGCGATTGATGATTTCGTCTGGGGTGTTCCACTGATCGTACTGATCCTTGCGGTTGGTATCTTTCTTACGATCCGTCTGCGCGGACTTCAGATCACAAAACTGTCACTTGCCATAAAACATATGTTGGCAAATGAAAAAAACGGGGAACATGGGGAAGTTTCCAGTTTTGGTGCACTTTGTACAGCACTATCTGCAACGATCGGAACAGGTAATATTGTCGGAGTAGCAACAGCGCTTGTTGCCGGAGGTCCCGGAGCATTGTTCTGGATGTGGATCGCGGCACTGCTTGGAACAGCAACAAAATATTCCGAGTGTTTACTTGCCATTAAGTACCGTGTTGTAGCAAAAGATGGTCATATCGTCGGAGGACCGTTTTATTACATCGAAAACGGAATGGGCGAGAAATGGAAATGGCTTGCAAAGATTTTTGCATTTTTTGGTGTTGGTGTGGGGTTACTTGGAATCGGAACTTTCACACAGATTAACGGAATCACGAGTGCTGTGAATAATTTCTTTGATCCACAGAATACGTGGACAGTGGAATTGTTTGGAAGAACATATTCCTGGACGGTTGTGATCGCAGGAATTATCCTTACCCTGTGTGTGGCACTGGTCATCATTGGAGGTATTAAGCGTATCTCTACGGTGGCACAGGTTGTGGTACCTTTTATGGCACTGCTTTATGTGGTTGTGGTACTGATCGTTCTTTTTACACACCTTAGTGCGATTCCGGGGGCACTTGTTGAGATCGTGCAGAGTGCATTTGGACTGCGTGCGGCTGCAGGCGGAACACTTGGCTCCATACTGATCGCCATGCAGATGGGAATTGCCCGCGGAATCTTTTCAAATGAGGCAGGACTTGGAAGTGCGCCGATCGCAGCAGCAGCGGCACAGACAAACGAGCCGGTGGCACAGGGACTTGTTTCCATGCTTGGAACGATCATTGACACCGTGATCATCTGTACGATGACAGGACTTTCTATCGTGATCACAGGAGCCTGGGATATGGGATTAGAAGGTGTATCTGTAACCACAAAGGCATTCCAGATGGGACTGCCATTTCCGGAGCAGGTGGCATCATTTATGCTGATGGTCTGTTTGGTATTCTTCGCATTTACAACGATCCTTGGCTGGAACTATTACAGTGAAAAGTGCCTGGAATATTTAGTCGGAGACAAAAAGGCTGTCTTAAAAGGATATCGCTGGCTGTATATCCTTGCAGTGTTTATCGGACCGTTCATGACAGTATCTGCTGTATGGACGATCGCAGATATCTTCAATGGACTCATGGCTCTGCCAAACCTGATCGCACTGGTTGCATTGAGCGGTGTGGTAGTTGCAGAGACAAAGAAATACTTTGAAAAACAAAAATATTAATAGAAATAAAATGACGGTGGAGTGCAGACTGGCTCCATCGTTTTTTATTTGCTATTTATTTAGAAAAATATATAATATTTTAGAATATTATATACAATAAGAGAAAGAAGTAGTATACTATAGCTAAGAAAAAACACAGTGCGAATGTCATCAGAGGGGAGGATAAAGCATGACAACTGAAAAGAAATTAAAGTATAACGAACCATGGATCTTACAGCGTGCCGATCCATATGTTTATCGTCATGTGGACGGTTCCTATTATTTTACGGCATCCGTTCCGGCATATGATGGGATCGTGTTAAGACGTGCAGGGTCACTGGAGGAATTGCCGGAAGCAGAAGAAGTCATGATCTGGAAGAAACATGAGTCCGGTCCGATGAGTTATCATATCTGGGCACCAGAGATACATTACCTGTTTGGAAAGTGGTATATTTATTTTGCAGGGGGCGAGAAGGAAGATATCTGGAAGATCCGTCCGTATGTTTTAGAGTGTCAGGGAGAGAATCCGCTGACGGATGAATGGGTAGAACTTGGCAAGATGAAACGCGCTAAGGAAGATGAGTTTTCCTTTGAGGCATTTTCGCTGGATGCAACGGTGTTTGAAAATAAAGGTGAATATTACTATGTATGGGCAGAAAAAGTCGGGGTTGGCAGGATGGTTTCCAATCTGTATATCGCAAAGATGGAATCCGGTAATCAGTTAAAAACGGTACAGGTGCTTTTAACCACGCCGGATTATGACTGGGAGCGAAAAGGATTCTGGGTCAATGAGGGACCTGCAGTGATACATCATAATGGGAAACTGTTTTTAACTTACTCGGCAAGCGAGACGGGTGTGGATTACTGTGTCGGAATGTTGTCTATCGATGAGGATGCCGATCTGCTGGATCCGCGGTTATGGAAAAAAGAGCGCTATCCGGTGCTTAAGACCTGTGAGAAACTGGGCATTTACGGGCCTGGACACAACTCGTTTACTGTGGATGAAAATGGAAATGACATCATGGTTTACCATGCGCGGACGGAGACGGAAATCATTGGTGATCCACTGTACAATCCGAACCGTCATGCCATGCTTATGAAAGTAAAGTGGGATGATGCCGGAAGACCGGTATTTTCCTATGAAAATTAAAAGATAAAAGGAGAGGGAAAATGGCAAAACTGATCATCAATGAGGAAAACAAAAAGAGCCGGATCGAACCGGAGATCTATGGACATTTTTCAGAACATCTGGGGAGATGTATTTACGAGGGAATTTATGTCGGGGAAAATTCTAAGATTCCGAATGTAAATGGAATGCGAACCGATGTTGTGGAGGCATTAAAAGAATTAAAAGTTCCGGTGCTGCGCTGGCCGGGTGGCTGCTTTGCAGATGAATATCACTGGATGGACGGAATCGGACCGAAAGAGAAACGTAAAAAAATGATCAACACGCACTGGGGTGGTGTCGTGGAAGCTAACAGTTTCGGAACCCATGAATACATGGAGCTGTGCAGACAGATCGGATGTAAGACGTATGTCAATGGAAACCTCGGAAGCGGAACTGTCCGTGAAATGTCTGAGTGGGTGGAATACATGACTTTTGAAGGCGTTTCTCCGATGGCAGATTTAAGAAAAGAAAACGGACATGAGGCTCCGTGGAAAGTGGATTACTTTGGTGTCGGCAATGAGAACTGGGGATGCGGCGGTAACATGACGCCGGAATATTATGCGAACGAATACCGCAGATACCAGACTTATGTGCGCAATTATCATCCGGACCGCCCGATCAAAAAAATCTGCTGTGGTGCAAATGTGGCAGATTATTATTGGACAAAAGGCGTGTTAAAAACAGCATTTGACCATGCAGAGCAGTGGCATGGATTTATGGATGGACTCTCCCTCCATTACTATGTACATCCGGAAGGATGGGAGATCAAGGGAAGTTCCACAGATTTTGATGCAGATGTATGGTACAAGACTCTGTCAAAGGCACTGTACATGGAGACATTGATCGAGCGCCATGGTGCGATCATGGATGAGTATGATCCGGATAAAAAAGTCGGCATGATCGTGGATGAGTGGGGAACCTGGTATACCTGTGAACCGGGAACAAATCCGGGATTTTTATATCAGCAGAATACGGTGCGTGATGCACTTGTTGCAGGCATTACCTTAAATATCTTTAATAAGCACAGCGACCGTGTAAAAATGGCGGCATTAGCACAGATGGTCAATGTTTTACAGTCTGTGATTTTAACAGAGGGCGATCAGATGATCAAAACACCGACTTATCATGTTATGCATATGTATCGTCATCATCAGGGGGCAGACCTGTTAGAGAGCAGCTTAACCGGTGCAGGAGAGATCGGACCGGATGAATGGAGAGTGCCAAAGATCACAGAGTCAGTATCTATGGATGAGAATGGCGTGATCACCGTTACTATGAACAATCTGTCTGTGGAAGCACCGGAAAATGTTGAGATACAGTTTGCGAACCGTGGCTATCATGTGACCGAGGCAAGGATCGTGACCGATTCCGATATGCATGCACATAACACATTTGAGGCACCGGATACCGTGACAGAGAAAGATTTTACTGCCTATGAGGAGACGGAAAACGGCGTGAATGCCACAATGCCGGCAAACAGTGTGATCGAGCTGCGTCTTGCAAAATAAAAAATTGTCAGCAATGGCGGGAAATTAGTTGCTGGTTACACTGGAAGTGTGAACAGTAACGAAAGTTACAGACGGAGATGGACATATGGCACAGATCTGTAAAAAGTGTCTGCTGCGCGAGATGGCGGAGGCAGATGCAAAAATGATAGAGAAATATAAAGAGGCGATCAAAAAAGAAGATCAGGTATCAGAGAGCGAGTATGAGAGACGTCTTAATGTCTGTAAAACCTGTGATCTTTTGAATGCGGGAACCTGCGGTGCGTGCGGCTGCTATGTGGAGCTGCGCGCTGCGGCAGCCGTTTCAAAATGCCCACATAAAAAATGGTAACAGTTCAGACGGACTGTTACCATTTTTTATTAATTTATGATAATGATATTATTGTATTTCTTCCACCGGGGTATAGCCAAGGCTTACCTTGATATCCTGACTGTAATTTCCAAAGGATTTTCCAAAGATTGTAAGTCCGCCGACATGTTTTGCACTGTCTTCCACAGCGAGGCGGAAGCGGATATTACTGCGGCAGTTGAGGTGAAAATCATCGATTTTGACATCAGATATTTTCAGTCCGTCGATATATGTTCCATTTTTATTTATGACAAGCTGTTTTAACAGACCGTACTGGTTCCAGTTCGGATACCACCAGTCCGGTGTCAGCAGTCCTTTTACATCACCGAAATCGCCGGGCGAAGTCCAGTCGCCGATATGAATGTCGTTTAAATAAAAACTGATATCGGAAGGCCAGTCATTATTGATGCCGGGTGCTTCGGAACTCAGTTCTGCAGAAATCGTGATCTGTGTGATCTTTTTGGAAGCCGGGATGAAATTTGGAATGGCATACTCAACATATCCTCTGGTAAACCATAAAATATCAGCGTTATAGCGGTCCGGATGGTCAAAATACCGGGGATCATCTACTTCACCGATCAGGGCGTCTGCGGAGGCGAGCCCACAGGTCGGACAGATCTGATAATTCGTATAATGACCGACTTTTAATTCTGTATGATAAACATTCTCAATATCCACAGGCTTTTCTAAATCGATCAGGATCTTATCTAAATGAATGGAACAGATCTTCTGGTTGCCGTGACCGGCAGATTCACTTGAAATTGTGATCAGTCCGCTGCTTTCAAGTTTTTTAATATGGCTGGTTAAAGCACCATTTGTAATATTCAGACGTGAGGCGAGCTCATTCATGCTCATATTGTCGTTTTCAAGCAAAATATTTAAAATTTCAATTCTTACATCGGAACCAAGTGCCTTAAAAAGTTCAAGCCCATCATTTAACGAGGTGATGTGTAACAAGGAAATCCTCTCCTTTCAAAATCTGTGAAAATCACAGAATGATACGTTCTAAACTGTAATCACTGCCTGAAAGTGTCAGGATTACAAGACTTTTGGAATCTCCGCGTCCGTCACTGGCACTGCCCGGATTGATATATACTTTATTGAAACGCTCATAAAACGTATAGTGATGGGTATGTCCGAAGATAAGAAAATCAGCATCCGTCAGGTCAAATGGAAGGACAAACTGATTATGAACCAGGAAAAAAGTTTTGCCGCCAATGCGGAACTGTAAAAATTCAGGAAGATTTTTTGCCCAGTCGCCGCGGTCATTGTTGCCGCGGACCATATAAAGCGGAATGCCAAAGTTCCGGAAACAGTCATAATTTTTCTGCGTACAGAAATCGCCTGCATGGATCAGATAATCACAGCTGTCTAAATGACGGTGCCACTCTTCACGGAAAATACCGTGTGTATCAGAAATAATGCCAATTTTCATAAAATTTGCCCCCATTAAGTTAAAAATAATTAGGTAAATTATATAGGAAAAAAGCATGTAAGTCTAGGAGAATGCAAAAATATTCATAAAAACACTTTTTTATTTTAAAGTAATGTAGTATACTGTCCTGGGGATCAGTTGGTTAAATTTTTAACAGGAGAGGGAGAATGGAAAGCTCAGTATTGGAGGAAAAGGTTTTTCACAAAGTCATGAAAAATGTTCCGTTTGGTCTTGTCGTAAGCGGTGAGGGAAGAGAACGCAAGGTATATTATGTGAATCAGATGGCATATCACATGCTCGGTTACACGAGAGAGGAATATATAAAAAAAGTGCAGGGCGGATGGAGCCAGTTTTTGGATATTGATCTAAGAGAGGTCATGCGGGATCATCATGAAGAAATCCTGACAGGCGAGCCATTTGAGCTGACTGCTCTGACAGAGACGAAGGACGGAAATAAAAAGTGGCTGTCTTTTCGTGTTATGGTATCTATGGAGTTAAAGCCTGTCAGTTATATTACGATCACTGATGTAACAGAGAAGGTAGAAAAAAACAGACGCTACGCGCGGGAAAGAGAATATTTAAAAGACTGTGCGGCGAGAGATTCCATGACGAGACTTTTAAACCGCGGTACAATGGAAGAACGTATCAAAGAAGAATTAGAGGCAGTAGAAGAAGGACAGAATTATGCATACATCGCCCTGGATCTGGATAATTTTAAGCAGATCAATGATATGTATGGACATTGGGCTGGTGACAGTATCATTATGGGGATATCAAATATTTTAAGGGAAGTCTATGGTAATAATGCCCGCATCGGACGCATGGGCGGGGATGAATTTGCAGTATTTATTCCGGATGTAAAAGACCGTGCGCAGATACAAAGTCAGGCAGATGAAGTCTTACGCCGTCTGCGCCTCCAAAAAGAAATGATCGGAATGGCAGAGGAACCGACAGCAAGCATTGGCATTGCATTTGGTCCTGCGGATGGAAGGAGTTTCCGTGAATTGTATCACAGAGCGGATGAAGCACTCTATCAGGTCAAAAATGAAGAAAAAAACAGTATAGCAATTTATACAATGATCTAAAAATTTTTTGGTACATTTTACCTATTGAAAATTTTAAAAAAAAATTATAACATCTAATTGTTATATGACTGACGGAAAAGTGGAAAAACCACATGAAGTATAACGTTTACAATGCCGACCGTCTGGGCGAGATAACCCGGACTGTCGGTTTCTTTTATTCTTAAGATATTCTTTTATCAGAACCCTTTTGTATGAAAAAAAGAACAGTTCCGGAAGAGAAGCGGATATTGACAAGCAGTGGGTGGTCATGATATATTCACTGCGTTAGAAACATCTAACATAAGTTAGATAAAACTACCAATATTTTCCAGCAATACAAAAATATTGGGGGATCAGATCCGTTTTATACAGGTAAACCATAGTTTTCAGCAAACAGGAGGAAAAATAATGCAAAACGAATGGAGAGATTTTAATGGTGGAGCATGGGAGAATGAAGTAAATGTCAGAGACTTCATTCAGAGAAACTATAAGCCGTATGACGGCGACAGTTCTTTCTTAGAGGGACCGACAGAGGATACCACAGCACTCTGGCAGGATGTATTAGAGCTTTCAAAGCAGGAGAGAGAAGCTGGCGGCGTACTTGATATGGACACAAAGATCATTTCCACGATCACATCCCATGGACCTGCATACTTAGATAAAGACAAGGAAAAAATCGTAGGTTTCCAGACAGATAAACCATTTAAGCGTTCCCTGCAGCCTTACGGCGGTATCCGTATGGCGATCAAGGCATGTGAAGATAATGGGTATAAAGTAGACCCGGAAGTGGTAGAATATTTTACAACACACAGAAAGACATACAATGCAGGCGTATTTGATGCGTATACACCGGAGATGAGAGCCTGCCGTTCTGCACATATCATTACCGGTCTTCCGGATGCATACGGACGCGGACGTATCATTGGCGATTACAGAAGACCGGCTCTTTATGGTGTGGATCGTCTGATCGCAGACAAGGAAGAACAGTTAGAATCCACACGTACGATTATGTATTCTGACGTTATCCGTGAGCGCGAGGAATTATCCGAGCAGATCAGAGCTCTTAAAATGTTAAAAGAATTAGCAAAGATTTACGGATGTGACATTTCAAAGCCGGCAACAAATGTTCTTGAGGCAACACAGGCTGTTTATTTTGCATACCTTGCAGCAGTCAAAGAGCAGAATGGTGCGGCAATGAGCCTTGGACGTACTTCTACATTCTTAGATATCTATGCAGAGCGTGATCTTCGTGAAGGAACTTTCACTGAGAAAGAGATTCAGGAGATCATCGATCAGTTCGTAATGAAACTGCGCTGTGTAAAATTTGCCCGTACGCCGGAGTACAACACTATTTTTGCCGGAGATCCGACATGGGTAACAGAGTCTATCGCCGGAATCGGTGTAGATGGAAGACATATGGTAACAAAAATGTCTTACCGCTATTTAAATACTTTAAACAACATCGGAGCAGCACCGGAGCCTAATATGACAGTTTTATGGTCTGTAAAACTTCCGGAGAACTTTAAAAAGTTCTGTGCAGAGATCTCAATCAAACATTCTGCGATCCAGTACGAAAATGATGACATCATGCGTGTGGTTCATGGCGATGACTACGGCATTGCATGCTGTGTATCTTCCATGAGGATCGGAAAAGAGATGCAGTTCTTCGGAGCACGTGCAAACCTTGCAAAATGTTTACTCTATGCCATCAACGGTGGTGTGGATGAGATAAGCGGCAAACAGGTAGGACCTAAATACCGCCCGATCACATCTGAATACCTTGATTATGACGAGGTATGGGAGAAATACAAAGACATGATGAAATGGCTTGCAGGCGTCTATGTCAATGCATTAAACATCATTCATTATATGCACGACAAATACTGCTACGAGAAACTGCAGATGGCACTGCATGACAAACAGGTAAGACGCTGGTTCGCAACCGGTATTGCAGGATTTTCCGTAGTAGCAGATTCTTTATCTGCCATTAAATATGCGAAAGTAAAACCGATCCGTGATGAGAACGGAATTACCGTAGACTTTGAGGTTGAGGGAGACTTCCCGAAATACGGTAATGATGATGACCGCGTGGATGAGATCGCAAAAGAAGTTCTGCATACATTCATTAAATATGTAAAAGGAAATCACACCTATCGCGGAGGTATTGCAACGACGTCCATTCTTACCATTACATCAAATGTATCTTATGGTAAAAATACAGGTGCAACTCCGGATGGAAGAAAGAAAGGTGTTGCTTTTGCTCCGGGCGCAAACCCAATGCATGGACGTGATAAAAATGGTGCAGTTGCTTCTCTGGCATCTGTTGCAAAAATGCCGTTTATGGATGCGCAGGATGGTATTTCCAATACCTTTACCATTGTGCCGGATGCACTTGGAAAGACAGAAGAAAGTGCACAGACAAACCTTGTTGCACTGCTTGACGGTTATGCAGAAAAAGGCGGCCACCATTTAAATGTAAATGTATTAAATAAGGAAACATTACTTGATGCACAGAAGCATCCGGAGGAATATCCGCAGCTTACGATCCGTGTATCAGGTTATGCAGTAAACTTCATCAAACTGACCAAAGAGCAGCAGGATGAGGTAATTGCAAGAACTTTCCACGAATTGATGTAAAATAAAGGAGATTACAATGGGTTATATTCATTCTCTGGAATCATTTGGCACCGTGGACGGTCCGGGGGTACGATTTGTTGTATTTTTTGAAGGCTGTCCGATGCGCTGCCAGTATTGTCACAATCCGGATACCTGGGTGCTTACGGATGGAAAACAGATGGAGGCGGATGAGATCATCGACCGCTTCCTGCGTAATGCCTCTTTTTACCGGACTGGCGGGATCACTGCCACTGGTGGGGAGCCGATGCTTCAGATCGATTTTCTGACCGAACTGTTTGAAAAAGCAAAGGCACACGGGATCCATACCTGTTTAGATACATCAGGTATTATGTTTCCGGGATTTCCAGAGGATGAAAACTCTGCATCAGGGATCACACTTGAAAAAATAGACAGACTGCTTAATGTTACAGACCTTGTAATGCTTGATATCAAGCATATCCGTGACGAGGATCACCGTAAACTGACCGGACATTCCAATCAGAATATTTTAGCGTTTGCAAGATATCTGGATCAGAAGAAAAAGCCGGTATGGATACGTCATGTTGTTGTCCCCGGCATCACATTTGAAAAGGAAGAATTGACGGAACTCGGACAATTTTTAAAGACACTTTCAAATGTGGAAAAACTCGAAGTACTGCCGTATCATGCGCTTGGAAAGGTTAAATACGATAATCTTGGCATGGACTATGTTCTCAAGGATACACCGCAGCTTACCAAAGAGGAAGCGAAGCAGGCGGAACAGATTATAAAGGATGCAATGAAATAGCACACATTTTTACAAGAATATTACAGGAAAATATAAATATTCTGAAAAATATATAAAAAATGATATATTGTATTGAAATATTTGTGGAAAGTGCTATAATAAAACCATGATATAAATCTGTATCAAATAAACGGCAAAGGGGTTGGACATCATGAGAATCAAGATTACAGGAAGAAACATTGAATTGACCGATGGTATCAAAGAGGCAGTGGAGGACAAGTTAAACAAATTAGAGAAGTACTTCACACCGGACACAGATGTCTATGTAACGCTGAGCGTGGAGAAGGAACGCCAGAAGGTGGAAGTTACGATTCCGATGAAAGGAAACTATATTCGTTCTGAACAGGTAAGCAACGATATGTATGTATCGATCGATCTGGTAGAAGAGGTTATTGAACGTCAGTTAAAGAAATATAGAACGAAGCTGGTTACGAAACAGCAGAGCGCAGCGTCCGTTTTCAAACAGGATTTTCTGGATGCAGCATCTGATGATGACGAGGAGATCAAGATCATCCGTTCTAAGAAGTTCGATATGAAGCCGATGTATCCGGAAGATGCATGTGTACAGATGGAGTTATTAGGACATGATTTCTTCGTATTTATCAATGCGGAGACAGAAGATGTCAACGTTGTATACAAGAGAAAAGGCAACACATACGGATTGATCGAACCGGAATATTAAAATGGATCATTGCAGAATTGTGCTGTGAATAAAACCACCCTGTGGCAGGAGAATGCCGCAGGGTGGTTTTTGTTGTACTGTGATTTTGTGCAATTTGACGGTCAATAAATTGAAATATACCTTTCGTTCCTACATTCTGTATTAAGCATTATGAAAGAACGATACACAGATCGCTCCCGGACCGGCGTGTGTCCCGATTGTACTACCGATTGTGCTGACCGGCAGCTCCTTTGTCTGACTGGCCCAGAGATCTGCGCTGTCTGCAATATATTTCTGAAGCAGTGAATCGTCGAGTCCACTGTATCCCAGCATATACGGCATGGAAAAATCAATGCCGTTTTTATTTTTCACTTCCTGGATGAGGATATTATTACCGTTTTTAGATCCCCTTGCTTTTCCTAAGATCACAACTTCACCTTTTTCGATAGCAATAACAGGCTTGATGGACAGGATATTTCCAGCCCATGCAGCAGTCTTTGAGATACGTCCACCCTGTTTTAAATATTCGAGGGTATCAAATACGGCTAAGACGCAGACATCCTTCTTCTTTTCTTCAAGTTTTTCGGCAATTTCTTTTGCGGAAAGTCCCTGGTCGCGCAGTCTTACGGCATAAAGTACGAGAATCTGTTCGCCGAGGCATACATTTAAGCTGTCCACTAATGTGATGCAGTCCTCGTAACCATCGAGTGCAATGTGGGCACTCTGATATGTACCGGATAAAAGGGAGGACAGGCAGATCACAACAGCGGTGTCGCCGGCATCTTTTACTTCTTTGAATTTAGCTTCAAAGTCATGAGGCGATATCTGGCTGGTCGTCGGGATCGTTCCACATTCGATCAGTTTTTCATAAAATTCTTTATGGGAAATGGTAACACCGTCTAAATATTCCGTTTCACCAAAGATGGTTTTTAAAGGCATATAATCAAGATTTAATGCATCTGCCCGTTCTTTTGTGAGATCAGATGCGGAATCAACAATAATTCGTACACTCATTTTTAATCCTCCGACAAAATAGTTTGACTATCAAACAAAAACAAATATATAGGATACGCAGAAGATTGTCAAGATATTTTGGTAATCAAAATATCTGAAATGAAAAATCAAATGTAGTTGACAAAATTCGACAGACATAAGATACTTATGTAGTATAAGTGCCTGCATGACAGTAGAGTAAGAGTGGAAAATTATATAATAAAGCAGAAAAAAGCGGAAGAAATGTACAACGGGGTGGAGATGCTGGTGGATCTGGCAAGAAGGTATCCGGAACTATGGAAAGAAATCGACAGGCAGTGCACTGGGAACAGAGAGCGATATGGATTGCTCTGTGAAATATTGCTGACGGGGGAAAAAGAACGTTGCGAAGATGTAGTTGCAAAAATATACCGGTATGGAAGTATGATCGGTAGACAGGATCTGCTTGGCAGACAGATATTTTTGTGGCTGCTGCAGGTAATGCGGGAAAACGGGGAGTAAAATAAAGAAAATGGTGTTCGCCTGTCGGGAGGCACTGCCAGGAGACATTGCCTAACGGCAGAAAATAAATTAAGAAAGGATGTCATGCAGGCATAAAAAGTACAAAGGAATGTGCAAATTCCTTGCCACATAAAGAAAAAAGGTATACTATAAAGCAGAAATGTTTTTATGAGTAAGGAGAGTATACCATGAAGATTGTTGTTTTAGCAGGTGGTTTAAGTACAGAAAGAGATGTTTCCTTTAAAACCGGAGATATGGTGGCAAAGGCATTGAGAGAGAATGGACATCAGGTGATCTTACTTGATGTATTTATGGGATACAGTGATAAAAAAGAAGATCTGACAGGTATTTTTGACCGAAGTGAAGAAGTGAGCGTAAAAGTGTCCGGAATACCGGAAATCGCACCGGATCTTGCAAAGGTAAAAGCATCCAGAAAAGATCAGTCAGATAATTTCTTTGGACCGAATGTGATCGAATTGTGTCAGATGTCAGATATCGTATTTATGGCACTGCATGGAGAAAATGGGGAAAATGGTAAGATTCAGGCTGCATTTGATCTGTTTGGGATTCGTTATACAGGCAGCGGTTATTTGAGCAGTGCGCTTGCCATGGATAAAGAAATGTCGAAAAAACTGTTTTTATCTGCTGGCATACCGGCTCCAAAGGGTGCGTCCATGAAAAAGGCTGACCGCAGCGATGATATCGCAAAACTTGGCATCAGTTTCCCATGTGTGGTAAAACCGTGCTGTGGTGGTTCGAGTATCGGTGTTTCTATCGCACATAATGCGGATGAATATAAAGCCGCTTTAGATGAAGCTTTCCGCTGGGAAGAAAATCTGATCGTGGAAGAATATGTGAAGGGACGTGAGTTTTCTGTCGGTGTGATCGAGGGAAAGGCACTTCCGATCATTGAGATCGCTCCGGTGCAGGGATTCTATGATTACAAGAATAAATACAAAGCAGGCAGTGCAGTTGAGACCTGTCCGGCGGAACTTTCTGAAGCTGTCACAGAGAAAATGCAGCATTATGCAGAACAGGTAGCACAGGTGCTTGGACTTGACACCTATTCACGTACAGATTTCCTGTTAGATGAGAACGAAAACATTTATTGTTTAGAGGCAAATACTTTACCGGGAATGACACCTACAAGTCTTCTGCCACAGGAAGCACAGGTTGTCGGTGTGAACTTTAACGAATTGTGTGAGAAGCTGATTCAGATTTCCATGAGTAAATACGAAAAATAAAAATCAGGAATGGAGATTATCATGAAAAATATGACGCTGGAACGCATTACAGAAGTGTGCGACGGAGTATATTATGGCAGTGAGACAGACAAAACAAAAGAAATTACCGGAGCTGTGATAGACAGCAGACAGGTAGAGCCGGGATATCTTTTTATTGCGGTAAAAGGAGAAAAGGTGGACGGTCACCGGTTTATACCGCAGGTATTTGAAAAAGGAGCACTTGCCGTATTATCCGAGCAGGAGCTTTCTGATCCGGCAGGCCCGTATATCAGAGTAGAATCAACGCTTGGTGCGATGAAAAAACTTGCGGCATATTACAGGAGAACTCTCGATATCAAAGTTGTCGGCATTACCGGAAGTGTTGGAAAAACAAGCACAAAAGAGATGATCGCATCGGTTCTTTCCCAGAAATATAATGTGTTAAAGACAGAGGGAAACTTCAATAATGAGATCGGTCTTCCGCTTACGATCTTTAAGATCAGGGAACAGCATGAAGTTGCAGTGCTTGAGATGGGAATCTCAGAATTTGGAGAGATGCACCGCCTTGCGGAAATGGCGTATCCGGATATCTGTGTGATCACTAATATCGGATTGTGCCATCTGGAGAATCTTCTGACCAGAGATGGAATATTAAAGGCAAAAACAGAGAGTTTTGAACATCTGACACCGGAAGGAATTGCTGTGTTAAATGGGGACGATGATAAACTCTGTGAGAAAAAGACAGTAAACGGAAATAAGACAGTATTTTACGGTATCGGAAAAGAAGCAAAACTTGCAAAGACAGAGCAGGGCGAAAAATATCTTGCAGAGAAAGAAGTATATGCAACGGATGTAGAGCCGGTGGGGTTAGACGGAACAAAAGCGGTGATACATATTGGGGAAGAGAATTTTGCAGTGATGATTCCAATCGCAGGAGAGCATAATGTATACAATGCGTTAGCGGCAGTCTGTGTTGCAAGAAAGCTCGGTCTTAGTGTGGATGAAATGAAACGTGGGATCGAGTCGGTCAAAACAATCGGAGGAAGAAGCAATCTGATCCATAAGGAGGGAATGACGATCATCGACGATTGTTACAATGCCAATCCTGTTTCTATGAAAGCGTCCATTGACGTGCTTGCAGCGGCACCAGACAGAAAGATTGCAGTGCTTGGTGATATGGGAGAACTTGGTGAGAATGAGAAAGAATTGCATGCAATGGTCGGAGAGTATTTTAAAGGAAAAGGAATCGATGTCCTGTTTGCAGCGGGCGTATTGTCAGAGAATCTGGCACAGGCGGTAAAAAAATGCAGTCCACAGACGGAGGTTCATTATTTTAAATCAAAAGATGAACTCACAGCAGAATTGCTGCCTTATGTGAAGAGTGGTGACACTGTATTAGTAAAGGCATCTCATTTTATGGGATTCCCGGAGGTCGTAGGACAGCTTACAAAGTAAGTAACTGTGGGAAAATGCGAATTTATAATCGTTTATGAAAAATAAAAATCCCCGGATCACGATGGTGGTTCGGGGATTTTTCTGCATATCCAGAACAATCGAATATATACGAAACATGTGGCAGATAATTCAAATCTGTGGATCATTTTTCTCAAGCATTCCGGCGATCACACCCTGACAGTGTGCACCGATCTTTTTACGTGTGTCTTTGTCTAAAGACTTCGGATCGATCGGTCTGCCATATTCTACAATGACATGTACCGGTTTTACTTTTGGAAAATGTGCTTCTAAAATATCGGCGGAACCGGAGATCGCCATAGGTACAATCAGACATCCGGTTTTTTCTGCCATTTTAAAACTTCCTTCTTTGAATGGGAGCATCAGATCATCCGTCTTGTTACGTGTTCCTTCAGGGAAAATACACATGGAAATCCCATTTTTGATATTATCGATTCCTGCAAGGATCGTCTTTAATGCTTCCTTGACATCAGAACGGTTGATGAACAGACAGTGCAGCCGTGTCATCCAGGTAGATAAAAGAGGAACTTTTTTCATGGAATCCTTTGCGACATAACCGGTCAGACGCGGACAGCGTGAGTAAGTGATGATGATATCGAAATAACTTCTGTGATTGCCGATGTAAAGAACCGGCTGGTCTTTTGGAACATTTTCCTCCCCGATGATGGTTAGTTTTGTGCCACAGATAAAGAGAATGACACGAAATGCCCACTGTACCATGCGAAGCTGGCTGATATCGGCAGCCTGACGGTTAAATTTCCCGATGATCCACTCGACAAAAAGCACCGGAATACCAATGATCAGATAGAGTATGGCAAAAAGCAATGCAAGTATTGCGCGTAACATAGTGCGTCCTTTCCGGGGAAATCCCCAAGTTTTATATATCCACATTATATAAGGTATCCAGGGGAAAAACAACTAAAAAAGACATATTTAAAGGTAAGAAGCCATATATTAAGATAGAAGCGTAAACTAGGGGCGGGTGTAAGAAAGCATGTTTCAAAAGTATCTGGTAAGAATATGTGGGGTGGGTCTGCTGATGGCGGGAGTGATCAGCGGATGCAGTATCGAGCAGACAAATGAAACGAAGGTAAGTGATCTTACATATACGATCGTTGAGGAATCTGAGACACCGGAAGAGTTAAGATCAATGATCGAAGAAAAGAAAGCAGCGGATTTTAAACTCACTTATGAGATGGAGGATGATCTGTATATTGTACGTGGATATGGAGAACAGGCGACAGGAGGATACAGTATCTGTGTGAAAGACTGTTATCTGACCACAAACGCAGTGGTATTTGATACAGAACTCATCGGGCCAAGAAAGGGCGAAGTTACAAACGCAAGCCCAAGTTTTCCTTATATTGTAATTCAGGTAAAAAACCAGGACAAAAGTATCATTTTTGAGTAAATATTCTTAAAATTTTTTTAAATAATTTAATTATGTTTGACAAAAATTTAGCACAGTGCTATTCTAAAGCAGAAAAGGAGTCCGGTAGAGATATTATTACAAATGTGTATGATTGCAGAATACCGGATTAAGGAGGTAGAACACATGCAACAGGCAGACATCAGAAAAGTTCGGGCATCCGTGCATCAGCAGTGCGGGAAAAAAGTAATGATTCAGCTTGACCGAGGACGCAATAAAGTTGACATCCAGGAAGGCGTCATCCAGAATGCTTACCCAAGCGTATTCACGATCCTGGTAAATGATGAGCGTGAAGAAAATCCACCTCAGTTATTATCATTCAGTTATTCTGATATTGTTACAAGAGATATACGCATGAAATTGTGCTAAACAGGTATAAAATCCCCCATGTCCGAATAAGATGGTTACAAAGATTCGGAATGGGGGACTTTTTTTGGAATTTCAGAAAATAAAACTACATAGAAGTGAAAAAAGAGGATCTGCAGTTACACAGATCACATTGGATGATGACTATAATGTGCCGGACTACAGACAGGATATTGTAAAAGTAATAAAAGAACATGGAGAACTGCGTTTTGATGAGGTAAAGGCGATGGAGGGGGCTGCATGGATCAAGGGAAGCCTTATTTTTAAAGTACTTTACCGGAGTGATAAACAGGAAGGTAAAATAAGCTGCCTGCGTGGTGAAATCCCATTTCAGGAACGGCTCAATATGGATGGACTGAGTGAATATGATGCAGTTCATGCTGTGGGGGATATAGAAGATCTTACAGTTGGTGTGATCAACTCCAGAAAACTAAATATCCGTGCGGTAATTGTCCTGACGGCATCTGCAGATACAGAAGTGGATGAGGAGTTGACATGTGAACTTTCAGATGGCAGTGACTATGAACAGAATATTGTAGAAAAGGAAGCGTTAAAACTGCTCGTGGTGCGGCGTGATATCTGCAGACAGAAAAGTGAGGCGGTTCTGCCATCAAGTAAACCGAATATCCGTGAAATACTCTGGCAGAGTATGCAGCTACGCAATGTTGAAAGCAGGCTTACGGAAGGCAATATCAGATTTTCCGGGGAAATACTGGTTTCCATATTATACAATGATGAGGAGGAAGGAGAACATTTATCCTGGTATGAGACAACAGTTCCGCTGGATGCACAGGCAGAGTGCGGTGTCATGGAGAATGACTGTATCTGGCAGGTAAAGATGATACCTGTGACGATGGAGCTGGAAGTCAAACCGGATTATGATGGGGAGGAGAGAATCCTTGTCATGGAACTGGCATTAGATATGCATATCCGTATCTGGAAGGAAGAAAAGATAAGGCTTTTAACAGATCTGTACTCATTGCAGAAAGATGTAAAGCCTGTCTGGAAGGAGTGTCCGCTGGAGAGACTTCTTGTTAAAAATGCCGCAAAGTGCAGGATGACTGAGCAGATGGAATTAAAAGAGGACAAAGAAAAAGTCCTTCAGATCTGTTCCTGTGAGGGAAAAGTACTTTTAGAACGACAGGAAATAACGCCGGAAGGTGTTCTTGCGGAAGGAACGATCGAGGTTCATATTTTATATATTACTCCGGATGATCATATGCCGGTTGGAGCGATGCAGGAAATTTATCCATTTTCACAGCTTGTGGAAATCCCGGAAATGTCAACGCAGGCAAAGGTGGAGCTGGATGCTTCATTAGAACAGCTTTCTGCAGTTATGCTGGATCAGGAGCATGTTGAGATCCGTGCAGCAGTACGGCTTGATCTGCTCGCCTTTGTTTCGGAGATCATACCAAATATCGAAGATGCCACAGAGTCACAACCGGATCTTGAGATGCTCAGAAACCGGCCGGGACTGGTGGGGTATATCGCCAGGGAGGGAGATGACCTGTGGACGATCGCGAAAGAAAATCATACGACCATACAAAATATCATGGAGACAAACCATAGAAAAAGTGAAACACTTTCCGCAGGTGAAAAGATTTTGATCGTGAAACAGGTCGGGTAAAATATTAAGTATTTGTGAATTTGTGGAAATCCTAACAAACATATAATAAAGTGTGATAGAATAAATAAGTACGGTTTCTGCCAGTCGCAGTCTGCCGTGCTTATTTTTGCAGGTAACAGAAGGAGAAATGCTTGATGAAGTGGGAAAAGGCATTAAAATATACAAAAAAGAGAAAAAGAATGATCGCTGTGGTTATGGCAGGTGTGATCGGATTTGCGTGTTTTTACTCTGCAGATGCATCTGTGATCAAAGATGCGCAGAAGAAAAAAAATGAGGCACAGCAGAATTTAGATAACATTAACCAGCAGATTAACAATATACAGAGTGAGCAGAGTAAAGTGAAAAGTCAGATGGCAGCATATGATGAGCAGTTGATGTCACTTCTGACAGATATGGAACTTTTAAAGACAGATATTGACAACAAGGAAGGCGAGATCGATCAGGCAAAGACAGACCTTGCAGCGGCACAGGAAAAGGAACAGAAGCAGTATGCGGATATGAAGCAGAGAATCCAGTACATGTATGAAAATGGTGATGATACATTTTTAGATGCCATTGTGAAGTCAGAAGATATATCGGATCTTTTAAACCGTGTGGAATATGTCTCAGAGGTATACAGCTATGACAGGGAGCTTTTGGTGGCATATCAGGAGACGGTACAGCAGGTGGCAGATTTAGAGTCACAGTTAGAGCAGGAACTGGCAGATATGGAGGAGCTGAAACAAAGTTATGAGCAGCAGGAAGCATCTTTAAATCAGGTGATCAATGAAAAGAAAGCACAGATCGCAGATTTTGATTCACAGCTTTCAAATGCAAAGACTCTGGCGAGTCAGTATGCTTCCACAATCCGTAAACAGAATGAAGTGATCGTACAGGAACAGGCACGTCAGGAAAAAGCCAGAAAAGAAGCAGAAGCAAAGGCAAAGAAAAGCAAAAAGAATAATACATCCCAGACTGCATCTACGGATGGTGGAACATCAACAGACAGTACAGGAGGCAGTACATCCACAACAGATTCAGGAAACAGTTCTTCGGGGAGCAGTTCTGACAGTGGTTCCTCTAACAGCAGTTCAACAGGATTGACGAATAATGCTTTAAATCCGTCCTATTCTACCGGTGTGAGTGGCAGCAGTGTGGTATCTTATGCGACTAATTTTGTGGGAAATCCATATGTGTTTGGTGGAAACAGTCTGACGGATGGAACGGACTGCTCCGGTTTTGTGTCTCTTGTATACAGCCATTTTGGTGTTTCACTTCCAAGAAGTTCCTATGCACTCCAGTCGAGCGGACAGGCAGTCAGCTATGAGAATGCACAGCCGGGGGATATTATCTGTTATCCCGGACATGTGGCAATCTATATGGGTGGCGGCAGGATCGTCCATGCATCGACACCGTCGAGTGGTATCTGTTATGGAAATGCAACCTACCGTACGATCACAACGGTGCGGCGTGTGTTGTAACTTTGATGATAAAAAAGCAGCAATAGATATTGAAAAAAATTATGAATTATATGGAAATTATGCTATAATCAATAAAGATTATTAGAATCAGGAAGGTAGGAGTATTATGCAGTTTGAAACATTACAAAAAGATATGATAGCTGCCATGAAGGCGAGAGATAAAGTACGTAAGGATGCAATTTCCACACTTGTTTCCGCAGCGAAGAAAGCTGCGATCGACGAGGGATGCAGAGATGATATTAAAGAGGAACTGGTAAACAGAGTGATCTTAAAGGAGATGAAATCTGTAAAAGAGCAGATTGACACCTGTCCTGCAAGCAGGGAAGATCTTCTGGCAGAATACCAGACAAGATATGATATTTTTGCAGAATATGCACCACAGATGATGTCAGCAGAAGAGGTAGAGGCATATATTACAGAGAAGTTTGCTGATGTGGCAGCAAGTAAAAATAAAGGACAGATCATGAAAGCTGTTATGCCGGAGTTAAAAGGAAAGGCTGACGGAAGTGTGATCAATCAGGTGGTGCAGAAATTATGTCAGTAAAAATTGGGAGAAATGATCCGTGCTGGTGCGGAAGCGGGAAAAAATACAAAGCATGCCATCAGGCATTTGATGAGCGTATCGCCCTGATCGCTTCACAGGGACATATTGTCCCGACACATGACCTTATTAAGAATGCTGATCAGATCGCAGGAATTAAAGAGAGCTGCAAGATCAATATAGCAGTGCTGGATTATATTGAGAAGCATATCCATGAGGGTATGAATACAGCAGAGATTGACAAGATCGTTTATGATATGACAACAGAAATGGGTGGTATTCCGGCACCGCTTAATTATGAGGGATATCCGTACAGTGTATGTACTTCTGTAAATGATCAGGTATGTCATGGTTTTCCGTCTAAAGATGTGATTTTAAAGTCCGGGGATATCATCAATGTAGATGTATCTACGATTTTAAACGGATATTTTTCAGATTCTTCAAGAATGTTCTGCATCGGGGATGTAAGCCCGGAGAAGAAGCGTCTTGTGGAAGTCACAAAAGAGTGCGTGGAACTTGGATTAAAAGAAGTAAAACCATGGGGATTTTTAGGCGATATGGGGCAGGCTGTGCATGACCATGCATTTGCAAACGGCTATACAGTTGTGCGTGAGATCGGTGGACATGGAGTCGGACTTGAGTTTCATGAAGAACCATGGGTTGGCTACAACACAAAACGTGGACAGGAAATGCTCTTAGTTCCAGGTATGATCTTTACGATCGAACCGATGGTCAATATGGGCAAAGTAGACATCTATGTAGATGATAAGAACGACTGGGAAGTTTATACCGAGGACGGACTTCCGTCTGCACAGTGGGAGATCATGGTACTGGTGACGGAAGACGGTCATGAGGTGCTCTGCTGGTAAAATTTGTCTGACAGAAACAGAGTATGCTGTCAGTGGTATGTTTCCATGCAAAATTCAGGATCTGTGAAACAGTGGATATTTTCCAAACAACAGTACCTGTAAAGCTTCATCGTGATAACGGATGACATGGCGGTAGATCACAATCGCTGAGATGATAAAACAGCCGAGTCGCATAGAGTTTACGGAAACAAGCAGGAATACAGTCAGCGTAAACAGTCCGTACGTGATGACAGACCGGAAGGAATGTGGACGAAGTGTGATTACCAGTGAAAATAGAATATAATAAAAGATCAGACCAAAGAGCGGATGAACTTCCGGAAATAGTCCGATCATGACACCGAAAGAGACGGCAATTGCTTTGCCGCCTCTTTCTTTTTGGAAAAACGGAAAAGCATGACCAAATACCGGGGCAGCCATGACGAGTGCAAATAGCAGGGAGTCACGGTCTAAGATCCTGCTTGCAAAAAATACCGGAACGGCGCCTTTTAAAAGCTCGAATAACAGGGAAAGCGTTCCGGCAACAAAGCCGGCCTGCATGTAGGCATTTGCAACGCCCGGATTATGGTCATCGGATGATTTTGTGATGTCGGTATTGAAAAATAATCTGGGAATCCAGTAGGCAAACAATGTACTGCCAAGGATGAATCCCAGAAAAATAAAAAGAAAATATGTCATAGCTTCTCCAGTTTTTTTATAATGTGTATGGCAGCGTCTGGTTTTCCGTTTTCTTTTTGTGCCAGAAGCATTTCTTCGCGCAGAGAGCTGTTCCCATGCGTATCCGGGGAGTCAGAGAGCAGTCTTTTTCCGAGAGAGATCTGTTTGGCAATGTATTTTGAAGAGACGGAAAGGTGCCTTTTTACAAAAAAATTGCGGTTTGCAGTCTCACATCCGGGGATTGGCGCTGTATGGACGATCGGGATACGTTTCACTAATGCTTCGGTGGAAGTAAGTCCGCCCGGTTTGGTGAAAATCACATCACAGGCATCCATATAGTCTGCAACCCGGTTGGTATAGCCTAGAATATGAACGCGTGGATTATTTTGAAATTGTTTCTGTAACACGTTGTAAATACGCTTGTTGCTGCCACAGATAATGACAATATGTTCGCCGGATTTTAAACGCAGTGACAGTTCTGCTGCAAATATGGCAAGTTTTCCAAATCCCATACTGCCACTCATGACCAGACAGATCGGGATATCCTGTGGCAGATTTAAAGAGTCACGCGCGCGGACCTTTGCTAAAATGCGGTCTCCGGACGGGGAAAATGCTTCGCCAACAGGGATGCCGTAAGGGTATAATTTACCGGCAGGAATCCCACGGTGCACATATTCTGCGACACAGTCTTCGTGAGGAAGAAAATAGGCGTCAAGATTTGTTTCTTCCCAGAACGGAATACAGGTATAATCCGTGCCGATGGCAATGGCGGGGATCTTTAACATTCCTTTTTTCTTCATGCATGTCATCGTTTCTGCAGGGTAAAGATGAGGTGTTACGATGACATCATAATCATGCTGCTTTAAATAGGCAGCCAGCTTTTTCGCCATCAGTGCATTGGCATAGTAGACTGGCGACTTATGTTTGCTGTTAGAAATTGCCATGCCGGCCTTATAGAGCATACCAAAGATGTGTGGCATATGTTTTACAAGTTCCACGTAGGCACCGCCTACTGCATGTGAAGTTTTTTTGCCGGAGAGCAGAAATATATCCAGCATGTCGGCAGTGTGGCCGCACCGGATGGCCGCTTCCCGGATCGCTTTTCCGGCGGCATTGTGCCCTTCGCCGGTATTACAGGATAAAATTAAGATTCTCATAGATACCAGTGTAGCATAACCGGGGCAAAAATTCGATACCTGATCGAAAGATATTGATTTTTGATTGGAAATATTGTTAAATAAAGGGGATTTGTGGTACGGGAGGTAAGGTTATGGCGACGATCAAAGAAATTGCAAAATCCTGTGGCGTATCGGTAGCTACCGTTTCGAATATTTTGAATGAAAAGCCGGGGGCAAGCGAAGCAACAAGAAATCTTGTGTTAAAGACTGCAAAAGAGATGGATTATATGCCAAATTATGTGGCAAAAAATCTTAAGGCGCGTAACACCAGAAGTATCGGAGTCATTGCGGAGGATATGACGATCTTTAGCATACCGGACATCATTGACGGTATTACGGAATATTGTGAAAAGGTAAAATATCAGATCCTTCTGACAAATTTAAGACTGTATAAAAAGTATAATGATTATTATTACCATAGAACGGATTATTACGGACTGGTGGATGAGGAGATCAAGAAACTGATCGCAACACAGGTGGATGGAATTATCTATGTGACGGCACATGAGCGCATCATGCATTGTATTCCTGACAATTTAAGCATTCCGGCTGTGATGGCATACGGCTATACGGAGAGTAAAAGCATTCCTTCCGTAGTTGTGGATGATGAGCGGGGAGCATATGAGATGATCCGCTATCTGATCACAAAGGGACATAAAAAGATTGGAGTGATAACAGGAAAAACCGACAGTCTCCATGCACAGGCGCGTCTGATCGGGTACCAGAAAGCGTTGCGTGATGCGGGGCTTTTGTACGATCCTGAGCTGATCTATTACGGAGACTGGGGGAGAGAATCCGGGCATATTGGTGCAAAGCAGCTTTTTAAGAAACAGGTAACTGCCATATTCTGTATGAATGACCTTATGGCAGGCGGATGCTATGACTGGGCAGATGAATCGGGAATTAAAATACCTCAGGAGATTTCAATCGCAGGGTATGATAACAGAGAACTGTCAAGTTATTATAAACCGCCGCTTTCCACAACCGAACTTCCACTTCATGATATCGGTTACAGAGCTGCTGAGGTTATGATAGGTCTTGTGGAAAATCAGCCGGGTGAGACAGAAGAACCGCTGGTATATAAAGTTCCATGTAAGCAGCTGATCCGCCAGTCTATCAAAACATTATAGAAATAAAATACTTTGTCATCCGTAAATAAGTCCTTTTTGCTGATTATCCGGCAGAAAGGGCTTATTTTATGTAGGTGAAGATATTTGTGAATAAATGTAATGTTTTATAGGAAATATGCACTATTTGTGCAAGTTGCACATGGTTAAACGATTTAAAAAATATATAAATTGTGCGAAAAAGCAAAAACTTAGAAAGAGTTAGAAAAGAGAAGAAAATATAATAAAAAATAGTAATATATAGATATAAATATAAAATAACAGACTTTAATTATCGCAAACAGTATGTTATATATAAACAAGAACGAAACAGAAATCAATCAAAATAACGAAAAAAAGCAAAAGCACTTCAAAAAACATGCAAAAAGTATGAATGAAGTGTGAATAAACTGAGAACAGACATTTTGACCTGGTTAAACGTTTAATATTACACATGACAGGCGCATGAAGGAGGGAGGAAGTTATGGAGAAGAAAAAACTGACAGATGTGCCGCTGCATCAGATTCAGATCAAAGATGCATTTTGGGATAAATACATCCGATTAGTAAAAGATGTCATACTTCCTTACCAGTGGAACACGTTAAATGACAATGTGAAAGATGCGGCACCAAGCCACTGTATCAAGAACTTTAAGATCGCTGCAGGCGAGGCAGAGGGAGATTTTGAAGGAGCTGTCTTTCAGGATACCGATGTTGCAAAGTGGTTAGAGGCAGTTGCATTTACCTTAGATTCATCCGGAAGAGATGACAAGTTGGAAAAACTTGCCGATGAGACGATCGACCTGATCGGGAAGGCACAGTGTGAAGACGGATATTTAAATACCTACTTCACGATCAAAGAACCGGACAGACGCTGGACGAACCTAAAAGAAGGACACGAACTTTACACAGCGGGGCACATGATCGAGGCAGCAGCTGCATATTACAATGCAACAGGAAAAAGAAAGTTCCTCGACATCGTTTCAAGATTTGCAGATCTGATCTGTGAGACATTTGGACCGGAGGAAGGAAAGTGTCATGGCTATCCGGGGCATCCGGAAGTAGAACTTGCTTTAGTAAAATTGTACCGGGCAACCGGACAGAAAAGATATCTTGATCTTGCAAAGTTTTTTATTGATGCAAGAGGTGTGGGAGAAAATTATTTCTTTCAGGAAGAAAAGAAAGAAAAATATCAGCAGATATTTCCTGAATTTGCCGGATATGTACCGGAATATTCCCAGTCGCATCTGCCGGTAAGGGAGCAGAAAACGGCAGAGGGGCATGCAGTAAGAGCTGTTTATCTCTACAGTGCGATGGCAGATCTGGCATATGAATATCAGGATGAGACATTATTAGATGCCTGTAAAACACTCTGGAATAACATGACAGAGAAAAGAATGTACATCACAGGAGGTATCGGTTCATCAGGATTGTTAGAGCGGTTTACAACCGACTATGACCTTCCGAATGACAGAAATTATTCCGAATCCTGTGCATCCATCGGACTGGCGATGTTTGCAAAGCGGATGGAACAGATCACAAAGGATGCTAAATATGCGGACATTGTGGAAAAGGCACTGTATAATACGGTACTTGCCGGAATTGCGATGGATGGAAAGAGTTTCTTCTATGTAAATCCATTGGAAGTATGGCCGGATAACTGTATTGAGCGGACATCCATGGAACATGTAAAACCGGTCAGACAGAAATGGTTTGGCGTGGCGTGCTGTCCACCGAATATAGCAAGAACACTTGCCTCCTTAGGACAGTACATCTACGGGGCAGATGAAAACAGTTTATACATCAATTTATATATATCGAATCAGACAAAACTTCTGATCGGAGAAACAGAGACAGAAGTGGATGTGGAAAGTAATTTCTTAAAGGATGGAACGGTAACGATCCGTCTGGATTCCAAAGAAGCGTCCAAAGGAACACTGGCACTCAGGATTCCGGGTTACGCAAAAGAATTTAACGTGTGGCGCGGAAAACAAAAAATAGAAACACCGCTCATTAAAAACGGCTATCTTATGATAACAGATCTTATGGCATCTGAGGAGATCAGGATATCCTGTGATATGAAAGCAAGATTTGTTTATGCAAATCCAAAAGTCAGAGCGGATGAAGGAAAAGTATGTATCATGCGTGGACCGCTGGTATATTGCCTGGAGCAAACAGATAATGGAGCAAATTTAAGTTCCCTATATGTAGATACAAAAGTGCCGCTGACCGAAAAGTGGGAAGAACAGCTTTTAGGCGGTGTGATGATAGTAGAGGCAAAGGGAAAACGTATCTTAGAAGATAACTGGACGGCAGAAGAGTTATACAAAGAACAGCCGCCGGAGTTAAAGGATGTAACATTGAAAGCAGTCCCATATTGTTACTGGGGAAACCGGAAAACCGGGGAGATGGCAGTCTGGATCAGGAATCTGATCTGACAGAAAAATATGTATCACACGGAAGATCATCTGAAAAAAGGAGATACTTCCGATCTGATAAAGAAAAACCATTTGGGAGGTAAAAGTATGAAGAAGAAGGTTTTAGCAGCATTAATGTGTGCAGCAATGACAGTTGGAATGCTTGCCGGATGTGGCGGTAATTCCACAGCAGGAAACACCAGCGCCGATGCGGGGGAAGCAGCATCCGGTACTGAGAGCGCAGACAGCGGCGCAGGAAGAAGAGAGATGGATGTAGAAGGTGATGATGTCACAACACTTGAGGTATGGACATTCATCGAGAACCATCAGGATTTCTACACCAGCATGGCTGAGAAGTGGAACGAAGAAAACCCGGATAAGAAAGTTAAACTTGTTTTATCCAACATGGCATATGATGATATGCATAACAAATTATCATTAGCATTGGAGTCAGGAGAAGGTGCTCCGGATGTCGTTGATATCGAGCTTGGTAAATTCCCTGCATTCATGACAGGTGATATCGGATTAAAACCATTGAACGATGCAGTAGAACCGTATCTTGACAATGTAGTAGAGTCCAGATTACAGCTTTACTCCAAAGATGGCAACTATTATGGATTCCCTACACACGTTGGTACGACCGTTGCTTTCTACAACACAGAAGCATTAGAGGCAGCAGGTATTGATTATACAACCATTAAGACCTGGGATGACTTCAAAGAAGCCGGTGCAAAATATAAAGAAGCAACCGGAAAAACATTTGCAGCATGTGAGACAACTGCTCAGTGGACATTAAACTTAATGCTCGCTCAGAAAGGCGGAGATTACTTAAATGATGATGGAAGCCTTGCAGTAAACAATGACACAATGGTTGAATGTTTACAGACCATGAAAGATATGCAGGATGCAGGTGCTATGGACGTAATTGCCGGTGGACAGCCTGACAACGAGGAAGCATATCCGTTATACAACAGCGGTGATGTTGCAGCAGCAATCATGCCATTCTGGCAGACCAGCCGTTACTTAAGCTACATGACAGACCTTTCTGGAAAAGTTGCAATCGCAGCACCTCCTGTATTTGGTGACAACGATGCAGTAAAGACAATCGGTGGTGGTGGTACCGGTACAGCAGTTGTAGCTTCCAGCCCGAATGCCGATCTTGCAGCAGAAGTATTTGCTTACATCAAACTTTCTGACACAGCAAACGTAGAGGTTTGGAATGTATTAGGATTTGACCCGGTTAACACAGCAGTATGGACAGACAAATCCGTAACAGAGAACCCGGATAACAAGTATGTACAGTACTTCAATACAAAGCCATTTGATGCATTATTAGATGTTCAGGACGGCATCGGATTACTGACCTGCTATACAGATGAGAAGATGCCATCAATCAACAATATCTTCTGTACAGAGACTTTGAATAATATCTTCGAGTCCGGTATGGATGTAAAAGAAGCGTTAGACGAGGCACAGTCTGCACTTCAGAATGAATTTGGAGAATAAGAGACAGGTTTAAACAGGCAGGGATGTGGGGCAGATGTCCTGCATCCCGTTTCCTGTTATGAGGGAAAAGGGGGCATTACAGCATGAATAAAGTGAAGAAGTTTTTGTATTCGCAAAAAGCAGCACCTTATGTGTTTATTCTTCCATTTGTTCTGACAGTCATTTTGTTTTGGGTATTCCCGATCGCAAATGGTGTACTGTTAAGTTTTCAGGACGTCCTGAAAGATAAATGGGTTGGAATGAACAACTATAAGAGATTACTCTCTGATACATATTTCAGAAAAGCAGTCTGGAACAGCTTTAAATACATGGTGGGAACACTGGTACTTTTAATTCCGTTCCCGATGTTATTTGCAAGCATGTTAAACAGTAAGCTGATGAAGGCGAAGGGATTTTTCAAATCTGTTTATTTTATCCCGGCACTGACATCTGTTGTCGTTGTAGGTACAATCTTCCGTCTGATGTTTGGTGAGATGGATACGGCACTTGCAAACCAGATTTTAAATTTCTTTGGACATTCTTCCATCAAATGGCTGAAAGGTGAATGGACCGGATACTTTGCACTTCTCCTGGTAGCGTGCTGGCGCTGGACCGGTGTCAATATCCTCTATTTCCTTGCAGGGTTACAGAATATCTCCACGGATCTCTACGAGGCGGCTTCCATCGACGGAGCGACAAAGTGGCAGCAGTTTAAGAGCATTTCAGTACCGCTTGTAAAACCGACCACGATCTATGTATTAACGATCAGTATTTATGCAGGACTTTCCATGTTCCTTGAGTCTTATATGTTATGGAAAGGAAACAACTCTCCACAGAATATCGGACTTACGATCGTTGGTTATCTGTATCGTCAGGGTATTGAAAAACGTGCAATGGGATATGCATGTGCAGTTGGTTTAGTGCTCCTTATCATCGTTATGATCATTAATATCATCCAGCTTGCACTGACCGGAACATTTAAGAAGGAGGAGAGATAATATGGCAGCAGAATCTGTTGGAATGAGCCAGAAAAAGAAAGACAGGGCAGCAACCATCGGTATGATCATATTTTTTTCCATCCTTGCGATCCTTACCGTTCTGCCGATCTATCTGTTGGTATTAGCCAGTTTTAAACCGGGAAACTTCCTGCTTCAGTATGGATTAAATCTGAATCTGGATATCCCGCATCTGACACTGGACAATTACAAATTACTTTTTACAGGCAAACATGATTACTGGACATGGTTTGGCAACAGCCTTATCTTAACCGTGATCACTGTGATCCTGACGTTGGCGATCAGTGCATTTGTTGCATATGGATTTGCAGCATATGATTTTAAGGGAAAGAACTTTTTCTTTATTATAGTTCTTCTGATCCTCTCTGTACCGTTTGAGGTTATTATGCTCCCACTTTACAAACAGATTTCAAGCTGGGGCATGATGGACAGTTATGTATCGGTTGTGCTTCCGTTTTTGGCACATGCATCCACGATCTTTTTCTTCCGGCAGTATCTTTTAGGGCTGCCAAAATCGTTGATCGAAGCAGGACGTATCGATGGTGCGACAGAGTACGGTATTTTCTTTAAGCTGATCGTACCGATCATGAAACCGGCATTTTCCGCGATGGCGATCTTAAATGGTATGAATGCATGGAACAACTATTTGTGGCCGTTGCTGGTTATCCGTTCTGCCGACAAATACACACTGACCATTGGTCTTAACACACTGATCAATCCGTATGGTGATAACTACAGTCTGTTAGTTGTTGGTTCTGTATTTTCCATCATACCGATATTTATCTTATTTATCTGCTTCCAGAAATACTTTATCGAAGGTATGACAGCAGGTGCAGTAAAAGAGTGATCGTGTAAAAATTGACAATTAAGGAGGAAACATGCATGAGCAGAAAAGCCAAAATGGTATTGGATAAAGAATTTCAGATCGCCCCGATCGATAAAAGAATATACGGTTCTTTTATCGAGCATCTTGGAAGAGCGGTTTATGAGGGAATCTATCAGCCGGGACATCCGTCTGCAGATGAGGATGGATTCCGTAAAGATGTGATGGAGCTGGTAAAGGAGCTGGACGTTCCGATCATCCGCTATCCGGGCGGCAACTTTGTGTCAAACTTTTTCTGGGAGGATTCCGTTGGACCGGTGGAGGAACGTCCACACCGTCTGGAGCTTGCCTGGAGAAGTTTAGAGAAAAATGAGATCGGATTAAATGAATTTTCCAAATGGGCAAAAAAAGTCAACTCCGATGTCATGATGGCAGTGAACCTTGGAACCCGCGGCATTGCAGATGCCTGCAATCTTTTAGAGTACTGCAATCATCCTTCGGGAACGAAATACAGTGACCTGCGTATCAGACATGGTGTGAAAGATCCGCATAAGATCAAAGTCTGGTGCCTTGGAAATGAGATGGACGGACCATGGCAGATCGGACACAAGACAATGGAAGAGTACGGAAGACTGGCAGAGGAGACAGCAAAAGCAATGCGTCTGATCGATCCGGATATCGAACTGGTATCCTGCGGAAGTTCAAATCTGGATATGCCAACCTTCCCGGACTGGGAGGCTGTTACACTCAGTCATACTTATGATTATGTGGACTATATTTCCATGCATCAGTATTATGGCAACCGCGACAATGACAGCAATGATTTTCTTGCGCAGTCTGATGATATGGATACGTTTATCCGCACAGTCATTGCGACCTGTGATTATGTTAAAGCGAAAAAACGCAGCAAAAAAGTTATGAATTTAAGTTTTGATGAATGGAATGTATGGTTCCACTCGAATGCCGCAGATGATGATATTACAGAAAATCATCCATGGCAGGTAGCACCTCCGATGTTAGAGGATATCTATAACTTTGAGGATTCCCTGTTGGTCGGACTGATGCTGATCACGCTGATGAAACATGCAGACCGTGTCAAGATGGCATGCCTGGCACAGTTAGTCAATGTTATCGCACCGATTATGACCGATGCGGCAGGCGGAGCATGGAAACAGACGATTTTCTATCCTTTCATGCATGCATCTAAATATGGCAGAGGCATTGCATTGCAGCCGGTGATCGCAAGTTCAAAACATGCAACTGCAAAGCATGACGAGATCACGGACGTGGAATCTGTAGCTGTCTATAATGAAGAAAAGGATGAGGTTACGATCTTTGCAGTAAATCGTAACTTAGAAGAGGATGTTGAACTTACCACAGATGTGCGCAGCTTTGCGGGATACCAGATCAAAGAACATATCGTGATGGAAAATGATGACCTGAAAGCAGTAAATACACTGAACGAGCAGAATGTATATCCGGTTGCTGCAAATGACAGAAGTAAACTGGATGATGGTGTTGTTACAAGCGTATTGAAAAAAGCATCCTGGAATGTGATCCGTCTTGGCAGATAAAACATGAAAGCCGTTGTGTGAACGAATTGTTACAGATTCTTCAAAGAGTATTCAAAAAATGTACAACGGGATTTCACAAATTGCGGATATATTATTAGTATCACGAAAGAGTGATAAAACTTTTTTTCATAAATTCTCCCCCTTTTTAAATCCACCATTTCCCCAAATGGTGGATTTTTTGTGCAATAATTAAAAATATTATTAAAATAGACGCTTTTTGATGACAGAATATCAGCAGTATGCTAAAATTCAGACAAGTATTTTCAGATGTATGAAACGAGGGAAAATAGTTAAGCAACTTGTGATTTATTTTAAGTACGAGGAAAAAGGAGTGTCCGTATGAGTAATACAACCAAAAGGGCATTAGAAGCATCCTTAAAAAAATTACTTTTACAGAAACCATTAGATAAAATTACGATCCAGGATCTGACCACGGACTGTGGAATCAGCCGTATGGCATTTTATTACCATTTTAAAGATATCTATGATCTGGTTGAATGGGTATGCGTGGAGGACGGAAAGCGGGCGCTGCAGGGAAAACGAACCTACAATTCCTGGCAGGAAGGGTTAGAGCAGATTTTTAAGGCAGTGCTGGAAAATAAACCGTTTATCATGAATGTATACCGTTCGGTCAGCAAGGAACAGATTGAAAGTTATCTTTATAAGCTGACGTTTGAACTGATCGAGGGTGTGGTAAATGAGAAGGCGGAAGGAACCGGTCTCCCGGAGGAAGATAAACGTTTTATTGCAGATTTTTACAAGTATGGTTTTGTCGGTGTGATGTTAGACTGGATCAAAGACGGTATGCAGGAAGACTACAGCACGATCGTCAAAAAAATGAGTCTGACACTGCACGGAAATATCAGTAATTCGATTGGAAATTTTTTAGATGAAGTGTGATTTATGTTTCGGATGACAGTCAGCAACGTCGTCCGGTTAATTTAGGTACGCTGTACCGGATTTGTAAATGCAGGGCCGATTATTTATCAAAACAGGCGGAATGATAAAAATATTGTCATTCCGCCTGTTTTGTATATTGGATTTTTATCCGGGAAGTAATAAGATGACCACAGAACGAAGATAATAAAAGCAGTTAGAAAGGAGATTCTTATTATGTCAAATAAAAATAAAACGATCGCGTTAGCATCTTTGATTGCAGCAGGAGCCGGTGTGGCAGCAGTTGCGGCAAGCAACAGCCACAAACAGGCAAAGGCAAAGAAAATCGCCGAAAAACAGCAGGCAGAGAGTGGAACACCATACCGCAATACAGAGCGTGGAAAATACGAGAAAAACAGCAAAGGTATTTATTATACCAACGGTAACTACGAGGCATTTGCACATCCGAAAAAACCGGAAGGTGTCGATGAGAAAAGCGCATACATCGTAGGAAGTGGTCTTGCATCTTTAGCAGCAGCATGTTTTCTGGTTCGTGACGGACAGATGCCGGGCGATCATATCCATATTTTAGAGGCAATGGATATCGCAGGCGGTGCATGTGATGGTATCTTTGATCCATCCAGAGGCTATGTGATGCGCGGCGGCCGTGAGATGGAGAACCATTTTGAATGTCTGTGGGATCTCTTCCGCAGTATCCCTTCCCTTGAGACACCGGGCGTTTCCGTACTCGACGAATACTACTGGCTGAACAAAGAAGATCCGAACTACTCTTTATGCCGTGCAACCGAAAACCGTGGCGAAGATGCACATACGGACGGCAGATTCAACTTAAGCCAGAAAGGCTGCATGGAGATCATGAAACTTTTCATGACCAAAGACGAGGATCTGTATGACAAGACGATCGAGGATGTCTTTGACGACGAAGTATTTGATTCTACCTTCTGGCTGTACTGGAGAACCATGTTTGCATTTGAAAACTGGCACAGCGCATTGGAGATGAAACTTTATTTCCAGAGATTCATCCATCATATCGCAGGCCTGCCGGATTTCAGTGCACTGAAATTTACCAAATACAATCAGTATGAATCACTGATCCTGCCAATGCAGAGATATCTGGAGGCAGCAGGGGTTGATTTCCAGTTTAATACAGAAGTCACCAATGTGATCTTTGATATCAAAGATGGCAAAAAAGTGGCAACCGCGATCGAGTGCAAGGTAAAAGGTGTTGAGAGCGGTATCGTCCTGACAGAGAATGACCTTGTATTTGTGACAAACGGAAGCTGTACCGAAGGCACAATTTACGGTGACCAGAACCATGCTCCAAACGGAGATGCAGAAGTGCGCAACAGCGGCTGCTGGAATTTATGGAAAAACATTGCAAAACAGGATCCGTCCTTTGGACGTCCGGAGAAGTTCTGCTCTGATGTTGCAAAGACAAACTGGGAGTCTGCAACGGTAACCACACTGGACGATAAGATCATTCCATACATCACGAATATCTGTAAGAGAGATCCAAAGAGTGGCAAAGTTGTAACCGGTGGTATCGTAAGCTGCAAGGATTCGAGCTGGCTGTTAAGCTGGACGATCAACAGACAGGGACAGTTCAAGGAGCAGGATAAAGATAAGGTCTGTGTATGGGTATATGGACTGTTTACCGATGTACCGGGTGATTTTATAAAGAAACCGATGAAAGAGTGTACCGGTAAAGAGATCACGGAAGAGTGGCTGTATCATATGGGTGTACCGACGGATCAGATCGAAGAACTTGCAGAGCACAGCGCTGTCTGCGTACCGACTATGATGCCATACATCACAGCATTCTTTATGCCAAGAACCAAAGGTGACCGCCCGGATGTTATCCCGGATGGATGTGTAAACTTTGCATTCTTAGGACAGTTTGCAGAGACACCGAGAGATACTGTATTTACCACAGAGTACTCTGTCAGAACTGCAATGGAGGCTGTATACGGACTGCTTGGCGTAGATCGTGGTGTACCTGAGGTATGGGGAAGCGTATATGATATCCGTGAACTCTTAGACAGCAGTGTCAAACTCATGGATGGCAAATCCCCATTAGAGATCCAGCTTCCTGGACCGCTTAATGCATTAAAGAAACCGCTGATCCGTCTTGTAAAGGGAACTGTGGTTGAGAAAGTGCTGCGGGATCACAATGTGTTAAAAGATGAAATGTTAGCATAAAATATTGCAGAGAGCGCTAATTTCAGGTAAATGTTTAGTTTAAATGAATATTTGTTTTAGATGAATTTTTAGTTCAGATGAATGGAATGGACATATGAAAAAGACAGGATTATGGGTTAGCCCGTGATCCTGTCTTTTTCTCAAAGTTTCGTGTTTTTCATGATTGGTCTGTCAGAAACGATTATTTTTTCATTTCCATATAAGGTAAAAAGGAAAAGCCATTTTTTTCATAGACTTTGATAGCTCTGTTATTTTCTTCCTCTACTTCCAGTCTGAGGATGGCATCCGGGTATTTTTTCCCGATATAATCAATAAATTTGCTTCCGATACCGGTTCCACGGCAGGATTCTTTGATATAAATATCCTCAATCCACATACATGGTCTGCCAAATTCTGTGGAAAAACTTTTGGCGATCATGCCATATCCCTGGATTTCGCCGGATACTTCAAAAATATATCCTTCCAGGTAAGGACAGTCATTGATACAGTTTTCGATATCATTCCGGAAAATGTCGTCGGAACCGTTTGTAAAAACTGCCGGTGATGTGTAAAATACACGCATCATTTCAAGAACACTGTTTTTGTCTTTAGGTGTCATAGGTCTTATGATACTGTTCATTTTTATCCTCCATTTAAGAAAAATTGATGTGTTTTTTGACAAGTATATATGAATGAGCTGCCCGGCAAATATTGGTTTGTGGTTGTGATGTGAGTTCCCCGGCGAAGGGTGGATTTACAGTTTTGTGAGTGGCAAATTGCATCAAGCCGGAACTCGTTTTGTTCCGTTGTACGAAAATAAGAAAGCGATTTCACTCTGATAATAATCAGAGTGAAATTAGTATGCCTAATTTATATTGTGGCGGAGTGACGTGTGCGTCTTAAATGTGCCATCCGGGCACATTAAGACTTGTGCTGCCGTCCGTGGCAGCACAACACTGTATTGTGAACAGGCCTACTAAGAGTTTCTAATTTTCTCCCAAAGTCACAAAACAGGTCTCGGCTTGATGCGATTTGCCAGCCGCAAGGTTGTGAACCACCTTTAGCCGGGGAACTCATTTTATAACTTTGGCGGGTGTAAATTTTTAGTGTTTTGTGTCTGAATCTGATA